>CALGOI010000351.1 GCA_937959065.1 uncultured Ignavibacteriota bacterium
TAGAAGCCCTAACTCCTTCAGAAGGTTTTGAAGGTGCTACTTTCCCGCCAACAGGATGGACCTGGGGTGTGATTGGCGGTGCCGCTACTCAAAGATGGCTTAGAACTTCTTCCACTACGACCGGTGTTGGTGCTTATGGTTTGAGCTTTGCGTGTGCTAACTTTAATGCATTTAATGCAGCAGTTGGTACGGTACAGTTTCTGCAGACACCCACTTTCCCTGCTACTGTAGGAGGAGAGGTTTTACGCTTTGATTGGCATTACTTGCCCTATAACGCATCACCTTTCCCAAGAGATTCCATGATCGTTCAAACTTCCACCGACGGAGGTACTACATGGTCGGATCTCCTAATAATGTGGGGGGATACTACCTCTGCCGATTATCTCAATGTTCAAAGTATGATCACAGGTACTCGCTCTACTTCATCCTCTGCGACTGACGTAACATGGGGGACTAAAGTCCTTACTCTCCCTATTGGTACAAATAGCATCCGCTTTGTCGGGTATAGCCAGTTTGGTAATAATATTTATTTGGATAACGTAGAGACTCTTGTTCCGGGCTCCCCCTATACAACTGGTATTTATACAATTAACCCCGGAAATCCCTCATCACCGACTAACTGGCAGTCTTTCAAAGCAGCAGCTGATAGCTTGAATAGAAGAGGTGTCAGCGGCAATATTACTATTAATGTCACACCCGGTATTTATGGCCCGGGGAATAGGTTTGTTCTTACTCCTATTTCCGGTTCAAGCTCCTCAAACAGGATTACATTCCAAAAATCCGGTCCCGGGCAGGTACTGATTGCCGATACTGCTACTGCTTCTTTGAATGACTTTGCTATTTTAATTAATGGTGCTGATTGGGTTACATTTGATGGTATTGACATTAGAGATGCAAGTTTTAGCGCCAATGGACAGCTTAACCGCGCCTATTATATGAGCCCTTTCCGAAGCCTTGACGGTTCTAAAAATATTACTATTAAAAATTCACACATTGTTTTGGGAGGTGCGTTAAATCCGGCCGGGTTTACCACTGCTATACTGGGAACCGGTATTAACGGCGGTGCTACTTTCCCCGGGATTCAATCCGGTAGCTGTGACTCTATCAAAATTCAAAGTGTCAGGATTAATAAATCCGATAGAGGCATCGGTTTCTTTGTACCGTTGTTCTCTCCCACTGCTACTTTCGCATGGCATAGAGATGTTGAGATAAGCAATTGTATATTTGGTGATAGTATTGCGATCGGTTCAAGGTCCTCTCCTAACCCTATTGCTATTATTCCACAGGGTGTTAAAGATGTTAACATATTTAATAACAGGATTGATTCCTTGGGCAATTTCTTAACTACCTCTACTGTTGGAGTTACGGGAATTGCTTGTCAGATTGTAACCGGTAGAGTTTACAATAACATTCTCAGAAATCTGATCTCTGCACATACTACTTCCGTAACACCTGTTCTTACAGGTATACAGGCTGGACCGAGTAACGGTGAAAATCTGTATGTCTATAATAACTTATTATATAATTTTGTAAAAGGATATACCAGTACAGCTAATGCTACCGTGATTATGGTAGGGATAAACCCGACTAACTTCTGGTCTGGCGCATCCTCTACTACGATCAACCATATTTATAACAATACGATCATTTTCCAGGCACCCGGTAATGTTACTTATTCTTCTGCTGCGATCAACTTATTCGCTGCCGGCCTGCCCGTTATGATGGCTAATAACTGTATTATAAATAAAATTTCTACATCAAGTGCAACTGCTAAATCTTACGGTATTGGTGATCCTAATACTTTAAGAACATTTCTTAATAGTAACTATAATAATATTTTTGTTAACGGAACAAATGGTTTTACCGGGGCGGTTGGTACCGGTCTGACTTCGACATCATTAACAATTGCAGATTGGAAAACCGGAAGTACCGGCGATACTAACTCTGTTGCTGGAGATGTTACATTTTCAAGTTTTGTTCCACTCAGAGTCGATTCATCTGTGGCGGCTAACTGGGTGCTGAATGGGAAAGGAACCGCGATCTCGGTTATTAATGCCGGGATTAACGGTAACCCAAGAAATACTTTTATTACCCAGGGAACAGTGGATATTGGAGCAAATGAATTCAATATGGCAGTTCCTCCGCCTTTTGCTACCCAATCTGCACCGCCATCTTCAGGTGGTACTTCGGTGTATACGCAGTTCGGGGATACCGTTTGTATTATTAAATGGGGTACCGGTGGTACTTACCCAACAGGCTTGAATGTTTCTAATTATACGGGGGAATCTCCGCCTAATTCCGGCACTAAACACTTCATTAAATCATATATTAATGTTACTGAAGTTGGAGGAACCCTTTCGGGAACTACTTATGATATAACTACAAAATTTGGTGTTAACCAGTCTCATAATATTACTTTACCTTTAACAAATTTACGAGCAACTCAGCAAACAGGTAATGTTTGGACTGCTTATCTTCTTGCCGGTGTCGGTAACGGATGGTCTGAAGTGGATGTCCTCGGAAGAAGAGTAACCGTTCGCGGTCTTGGAAATTTTTCTAATTTCACCCTTACCGATATTTTTGACCCGCTTTATACTCAGCCTTTGGCTCCGATGCAGGCTTACCCGGCAAACAATGCGACCGGAATTCCTACGTCCCTGACTTTTACATGGTTTAAAGCTGGCGAAGTACCTGCTGATAGACTTGGAGGACTTAAAGAAATTGGAGACGATCCCGGCCGAACCATTGAAGGATATTGGTTTGAACTTTCTACAGATGGTGGCTTTTCAATAAATTTGATTGATTCTACACTTTCTGATACAACAAAATCACTATCTGGACTGAATAATGGAACAGATTACTGGTGGAGACTCAGGTCTAAAAACCCAAATGGCTGGAGTCCGTATTCAGCATGGACTAAATTCACAACTGTCGTTGCTGCTCCAGTTCCTCCGACACTCTCATCACCTTCAAATGGTGCAACTAATGTATCGATTACTCCCCTTCTTGATTGGAACGATGTTTCAGGTGCAGCTTCTTACAGGGTTCAGGTTGCTACTGATGCCGGATTCACAAATATTATTAAAGATACCGCCGGGGTTTTGAGTTCTCAGTACCAGGTGACTGGGGGATTAATGTCTAATAATACTCAGTATTACTGGAAAGTGAACGCGACTAATGCCGGTGGGACTTCTGCATATTCCACTGCGTTTAATTTTACTACTATTGTTGCTGCACCTTCCGCACCCACTCTTTTAACCCCGACTAATGGGGCTACTAATGTTTCAGTGACTCCTACCCTAGATTGGAGCGATGTCTCAGGAGCAACAACGTATAGAGTTCAAATTTCAACTAATGCAGGATTTACGGCGATAATAAAAGACTCAGCAGGTTTATCAACTTCACAGTTTGTTGTTGGAAGTGGTGTGCTTGGCGGAAGTACAACTTATTATTGGAGAGCAAGTGCAAC
>CALGOI010000352.1 GCA_937959065.1 uncultured Ignavibacteriota bacterium
AAGGTCAGTAATGTGAATTATACCGTCCAGTCCTCCAAGGTCCACGAATACACCGAAGTCCGTAATGGCTTTTACAGTTGCTTTCAGAGTATTGCCTTTCTCGATAGTATTGAGCAGGTTCTCTCTCTGACCGGCCATTGCTTCTTCAATTAAGACCTTGTGCGATACGATTATATTTTCGATCTGGTTATTGATCTTGATGATCTTGAAGTCCATTGCTTTACCAACGTACTCATCATAATCCCTGATCGGCTTTGTGTCGATCTGTGAACCCGGTAAGAATGCCGTTAGTCCGTTTAGATCTACTACAAATCCTCCCTTGATCCTTCTTACACATTTTCCTTTGATTACATCGCCTTTTTCGTGAATGTCCACGATCCTGTCCCACATCTTAATAGAGTCTGCTTTCTTCTTTGAAAGAATAAGCTGTCCTTCTTTGTCCTCTATCTTCTCGAGAAATATCTCTATCTCTCTTCCGATCTCTAATTCGGACTGGTCGTTGAATTCGTTAACGGAAACTCTTCCGTCTGATTTTGAACCGATGTCTATTAATACGTCATCGCCGTTAATGGCAACAATTCTGCCCTTAACCAATTCGTTTTCTTTGATCTGGTTAAAAGTCTTCTCGTAGAGTTTCAGCATTTCCTGATACTCTGCGTCATCGTAATCGGTTGTCTTGAATTTTGTGGATTTGATTGTGTCTTCTTTTAGCGGGGTGTCCTGCAGATTGTCATCGTTTTTCTTTTCGATTGCTTCTGTCTCTGTCAAAATATGTACCTCCTGCCTGTCTGCCGTATGTTTGTTTTTTCTTCCGGCTTATTTTCCCTTACAGGTATAGGGTTAAAGTTTATAAAAAAATCACTGTTTGTCACCCTGAATTTATTTCAGGGTCTGAAACTCTATTAATACTTATCGAGCTTGCAGATGATATGTTTATACATATAATCCACCTGCTCTTCAATAATCATGTTTGTTGTGTCCACCTCGACTGCGTCTTTGGCTTTCTTCAACGGGCTTTCCTTTCTCGATGAATCTATCTCGTCTCTTTTCTTGAGTTCGAGAACTATCTTATCGATCGGGATCCTGTGTCCCATGTCCCTGAAATCCTGCTGTCTTCTTGCCGCCCTCGTCTTGAGGTCGCACACTAAAAAGAACTTAATATCGGCATTCGGGAATACTACCGTCCCGATATCCCTTCCATCCATTACAACACTTTGATCCTTGGCATAATTCCGCTGCTTTTCAACGAGCGAATCACGTAATTCCTTGATCTTGCTTATAGCGCTAACTTTATTGGTTACGTCTAATGAACGGATGTCTTTTGTTACGTCTTTTCCGTCGAGTGTCACCTCTTCGGAATTCAATTTTATATCTGCGCCCTTTGCTAAATTTATTATATCTTTAACGTTATTCTTTGGGTCTAGATTATTTTTAAGTGCGAGGAGCGTCACCGCCCTGTACATTGCACCGCTATCTATATAAAGAGCTTTTAATTTATCTGCCAGTATCTTAGCCGACGTACTCTTTCCTGTCCCCGAGGGACCATCGATAGCCACTACGAAATTCCTCATATAAACTGGTATGTATAGTTATTCTTGGCACGTCTATTTTGTCGAAAGCCATAAATATCTTAAATTTAATCCCGATTTACAAGTTAAAAATTTATTAGCACTTTAGCTTAAACTTAGTCTTAGATAAGCACTTAAATTACTGATAATTAATGCTATATCCTACTCGCCGTGCTATTTTTGGGTTAATTTATGAATTGATTTCCCTGTACTTATTGATTATATTACGGTTTCCTTATATCAAATTTAAGTACAGCCCCCAATATATGCCGCAGATAACTCGAGTCCATTCACGTGAAATATTAGATTCACGGGGAAATCCCACACTTGAAGTTGAAATTACGTTAAATTCCGGAGCAAAAGGCAGAGCTGCTGTTCCATCCGGCGCATCAACCGGAGAGCGGGAAGCAGTCGAGCTGCGTGACGGTGATAAATCACGGTATCTCGGCAAAGGTGTTACAAAAGCCTTGGATAATGTGAATAAAACCATCGCACCAAAGCTAATCGGAATGGATTCTACTTCACAAGTGGAGATCGACAATATGATGATCGAGCTCGACGGCACAGAAAACAAATCCAATCTCGGCGCGAATGCAATTCTCGGGGTATCGCTCGCATTGGCTTCCGCGTCAGCGGACGACCTCGGACTTCCATTATACAGGTATATTGGCGGAGTAAATTCACGTGTACTGCCCGTCCCGATGATGAATATCATCAACGGAGGCAAGCACGCAGATAATAATGTCGACTTCCAGGAATTCATGATAGTGCCTGCCGGGTTTAAGTCTTTTGCCGAGGCACTTCGCTGCGGCGCGGAGATATTCCATAATCTGAAGGACGTACTTCATGGAAAAGGGTACAATACGGCTGTCGGTGACGAGGGCGGATTCGCTCCGAATCTGAAATCGAACGAGGAAGCGATCGACGTTATCTCCGAAGCAGCGGACAAAGCCGGGTACAAACTCGGGGACCAGGTTTACATCGCGCTCGACGTAGCGTCCAGTGAAATGGTATCCGAAGGGAAAAGCGGTAAATACGAGTTTTATAAATCAGGAGCTCCGGCTAAATCGTCAGATGAGATGGTTAAGCTGTATGAAGAGCTGACAACAAAATACCCGATTATCAGCATAGAGGACGGACTGGACCAGAATGACTGGGACGGCTGGAAGAATCTTACTGCGGCGATCGGAAATAAAGTTCAGCTGGTCGGGGACGATCTATTTGTTACTAATTCAAAAGAGCTATCCAGGGGGATAAAAGAAGACATCGCAAATTCCATTCTCGTAAAAGTGAACCAGATCGGTTCGCTCACCGAAACACTCAACGCGATAGAGCTCGCTAAAACACACAACTACACCTGCGTTATAAGTCATAGAAGCGGTGAAACGGAAGACACAACGATCTCCGATCTCGCAGTGGCTACAAATGCGGGTCAGATAAAGACAGGTTCATTATCGCGTACAGACAGGATTGTTAAGTATAACCAGCTTCTCCGCATCGAGGAGGAACTCGGTTCATCCGCCATTTACGCAGGCATGGACGCCTTTTATAATATCAGAAAATAACAGGTACGGCAAATAGTGTAAATGCCGCTAAGATTATAAACTAATTTCATTAGATGAAACTATCTCAATTTAAATACCCGATCCCTAAAAATCTCATCGCGAAGACTCCAAAAACTCCAAGGGATGCTTCAAGAATGATGGTGCTCAACAGGGATACACAGGATATATCCGAAGCAAAGTTCAAAAGCATAATATCTCACTTTAAAGAAGGAGACGTTCTCGTACTGAATGAATCCAAGATATTTCCGGCAAGACTCTACGGTACGAAGGAAAAAACACGAGCAAAGATCGAAGTATTCCTTCTTAGACAGTTGTCCGAAGAAGAGAATATATGGGACGTTGTCGTTGACCCGGCACGTAAGGTGAGGATAGGAAACAGGATATTTTTCAATAAGAATCTCTACTGTGAAGTGATAGATAATACCACTTCACGGGGCAGGATAGTAAGATTCAATTACAAAGGGGACTTCCGTAAGTATATAGAGAAGCTCGGTAAGATGCCGCTTCCTCCATACATCAAGCGTGAAGCTACGGAGAAGGATAAGAAGTCGTTCCAGACACTCTATGCAAAGAACGTCGGTTCAGTAGCAGCACCCTCAGCAGGATTCCACTTTACAAAAGACCTGCTAAACAGGATAAAGAAGAAGAAGGTAAAGATCGTAACGCTTACTCTTCATATCGGGCTTGGTACTTACCGCCTGGTTGAAGTAGAAGACCTTTCGAAGCACAGAATGGACTCCGAATATTATGAAATACCGAAAGAAACTGCTGAAATAATTAACGAAGCTATTGACCGGAAGAGGAAAGTCTATGCAGTAGGTCCCGACGTGGTGAAAGCTCTTGAATCAAGCGTTATCACAGGTAAGATGGTTCGCCCGGGTAAAGGGTGGACAGATAAGTTCATACACCCTCCTCAGCAGGTCAGGGTAGTAGACGGGCTGATAGCCAATTTCCACCTGCCTCAGAGCACACAGCTGATGCTGGTTTGTGCTTTTGGCGACAGGGACTTTGTAATGAAGGCTTATAAGAAAGCAGCAAAGGACAAGTACCGTTTTTATGACTACGGTGATGTAATGTTCATTCACTAAACAGGGTTACATTTTTTTATACAAAGCCGGTGAAAGCCGGCTTTTTTTATGCCCGGTATTATAATTTACTGCCTAATGCCTCAACATTCCTCTATATATTTCTTATATTTACATTAAATTGACAATTTTTAATGCGATATAAGGTAATTATTCCCGCATCCGGGCTTGGCAGCAGGTTCGGCGGAAAAACACCAAAGCAATTTCTTAAACTCGGTAAGGACCAGCAAGCAAAAGAAGTCCTCGCCTACACTATCGCAAAATTCCACTCCTTAAAACGCATAGATGAAATTGTAATTGCCACTCATAAGAACTACATCCACAAAGTCAGGAAGATCGTTAAAGCAAATGGCTTTACAAAGGTAAAGAACGTTGTCCCCGGAGGTAAGACACGACAGCACTCTGTTTACAATGCATTAAAAAGACTCGACTGCAAAAAAGGAGACGTTATAATGGTTCACGATGCCGTACGTCCTTTTATAACACGCAAAAAGATACGTGAGATAATGAACGAAATGAATCACCACAACGCGGTTATACCGGGGCTTAAGATAAACGACACTCTTAAAAAGGTCAGCAAGAACAATTATATCGTGAATACACTTTCCCGTGATAATACCTGGCGGGTGCAAACACCGCAGGCATTCAAATATGGGCTGCTGATGAAGGCATACAATATTGTCATTAAGGATAAGTTCATCGGGACAGATGAAGCATCACTCATAGAGCACGCTAACCGAAAAGTCCGTATTATCGAGGGTGAGCGTTCCAACATAAAGATAACGACAAAGGAAGACCTCAAGGTCGTGGATTACAATAAACTTCTTAAATAGTTATGAGCTTAAAAGGAACAATAGTTTTAGAGAAATTCGACAGCGAAATTTTAAAGGGTAACCCGCTCGGCGATCCGTCCGAAAGGACTTTTCCTGTGTACCTGCCCCCTTCTTATGAGAAGGGAGATACACGCTATCCTGTTGTGTTTATGCTGACGGGGTTTACCGGTTTTGGTCTGATGCTAATGAATTACTCCTTTATGAATGAGAATATCGAACAGCGTCTCGACCGCCTCATTTCTGATAAAGTGATGAAGGAGATGATTGTCGTAATGCCTGACTGTATGACCAAATACGGCGGCAGCCAGTACATTAACTCGACTGCTACGGGTAACTACGAAGATTACATTATTAAAGAACTCGTACCATACATCGACAGTAAGTACAGAACAATACCGGATTTGGATCACAGGGCTGTCATCGGTAAATCGAGCGGGGGATACGGCGCGGTAGTGCTCTCATTCAGGAACCCGGATGTATTCGGGCTGATGTGCTCGACTGCCGGCGATATGTATTTCGAATACTGCTACCTGCCGGCTTTCCCGCTATTCGTACCGGGGATTGAGAAGAAGTACGGTAAAGGTGATGAAGGAGTTGTGAATTTCATTAAAGACGAACTCACATACCGTCAGCCTAAACCAAAATCATTCCACGATATTCTCAATACGATCGGCATGGCAAGCTGTTATTCTCCAAACCCTGCCGGACTGGAAACGAAGGGATATAATTTTGACCTGCCGCTGGATACGACAACCGGCGAGATCAAATGGGATGTTTTTGCGAGATGGAAGGAGCATGACCCGGTGAATATGGCTGAACCGCTGTCGGATAACATTAAGAAATTGAAGATGATTTACCTGGACGCGGGCAGAACGGACGAGTTCGGGCTGAATATCGGAGCAAGAATACTCGGCAGCAGGCTGGATGGCCTCGGAATCAAATACATCCACGAGGAATTCGACGGGGGGCACTTCAGTGTACAGTACAGGAATGACCGCAGCTTTGAAATTTTGTCGGAGTATTTGGGATGAGTCATTTTTTCCGACCTCACCCCCGGCCCCTCTCCTTATTAAGGAGAGGGGAGTATCGTTCTCATTTTGTCGGAGTATTTTTAAGATTTGGTTAGTAAATTGTTATGTCTAACATAACGGTTATGTTTTGGCAATAATTTTTTAATACAAAAATAATAGTTTAATGAAACCGTTTGTAATTTCCACCTGGAAGCACGGTGTTGCTTCTAACGAAGCGGCTTACGAGATTTTAAAAAACGGGGGCAACTCGCTCGATGCAGTGGAACACGGCGTAAGAGTAGCAGAGGATGATCCGGGTGTGCTGAGTGTGGGCTATGGAGGTCTTCCTGACAATAAAGGGATAGTAACTCTCGATGCGGCGATAATGGACTGGAAAGCGCGCATTGGCTCGGTGCTTTTTGTAGAGAATATAAAAAACCCCATCAGCTTAGCCAGGCTTGTTCTTGAAAATACCGAACACACGATGTTAGCCGGGGATGGAGCGTACGAATTCGCGCTTGCTAACGGTTTCACTCCCGAGAATCTTATGACGGAGAATTCGATACGCAGATATCACGAATGGAAATCGGAAAAGCGAAACAAAGCGGAAGAAGTTCACACCGACGATTTTAAACTAATACAGGATGAGAAACATCAGAAAATAAACGAAGACGGTCACCACGACACGATCGGAATGGTAGCAATTGACAGCGAAGGGCATATCTCCGCTTCATGTACAACAAGCGGTATGGCATGGAAGCTACACGGCAGGGTAGGTGACTCCCCTATAATAGGAGCCGGGCTTTATGTGGACGGAGATGTAGGAGGAGCCGCAGCGACGGGAAGAGGTGAAGAGTGTATGAGAGCCTGCGGGACTTTTTTGATAGTGGAACTGATGAGTATGGGGAAATCACGACGCGAGGCCTGCAGGGCAGCATGTGAAAGGGTTTACAGACTGAACTTACTTTCATCTCACAACAGGGACCACATTTACCAGGTTGGATTCATCGCGGTGAATAAAGATGGGGAGTATGGCGCTTACAGCGTCAGGGAAGGATTTCAATATGCTTTATATAAAGACGATAAGAACGGGCTGTATGATTCGGAGTATCTCTTGAACGAGGAATTTAAAATTACCGATTTGTAACTATATAATTTAATGAGCAACTACAGAATAATAAAGAACGGGCTGGTGCTGACCATGGATAAGGACAGCAGCTGCGGCGTATTCAATGTAGTTGTAAAAGATGGGAAAATAATCGAAGTCGATCAGACAGGGAAGCTCACCGACGAATATATCGGGCAGAATTACGAAGGAGCGGAAATAATCGACGCCACGAATAAAATCCTGATGCCCGGTTTCATCGATCCAAATCTCAACTCATCCTACATATTCAGCAGGACATTTTTCAAAAGGAATGCTTATGATACACTAAGTTCTAATGTAAGTTTAGACCTGCTCGATAATTACTTTAAAAATCCAAAGAATGTAGAAGAGCTTTATTTACTCCTTCTTAGCAGCTACTCACAATCATTATTAAACGGTGACACAACGGCAGTTGAAGTATCTAATTACGTTTCAAAAGAAGTGTATTCGGAGCTGCTGGAAGAAACCGAGAGGGTTAAACAGGACGTTATGTACTGCGCGTGCGACGCGACACTTCACGATTACCTTACATCCAAGAAAAAGAAACATTATGTAAATCTCGGCAGGGAAGACAACGTGAATACATATTCCCTTAACGCGCTTAAGAAGTACCTGGATAACGATCACACGATGGTATATACCGATGTGCTGTGTTCAGAGAAGGCGGTGAACGAAATAAAGAGCTCTTTTGGTAAATCACCGGTTAAGATTTTCAACGACTACGGGATACTTGGGGAAGATGTATTCTTTGTTAACCCTCTGTACCTTACAGAAAGCGATATAGAGCTGGTACTGGATAATAAAGCAAGTGTGATATTCAACACTTCCGATTACATAAAACTCGGCAAAAATAAAATGGACGTGCAGAACCTTATCGACTCAGGAGTTAATGTTTCATTCGGGACGGGATATCTGGGGAGTGACCTTCTGTCCGAATTGAGATCCTTCGCGTCTGCGTTTTACTTCCCTAAATTCAAATACAGCACACTCA
>CALGOI010000353.1 GCA_937959065.1 uncultured Ignavibacteriota bacterium
CGCGGCGGTAATGCACTCGACGTGCTGAAAAATCTCCCTTCTGTTGACGTGGACCAGGATGGGAATGTCAGTTTAAGGGGCAGCGACGTTGTAAGAATACTTGTTGATGGTAAACCGTTTGGGCTTGATGGACCTAACCGCCCGGAGATACTTCGTTCTATTCTTTCCGATAATATTGAGTCTATTGAACTTATAACTAATCCTTCCGCTAAATACAAAGCAGAAGGGGTAACCGGCATAATTAATATAATTACGAAGAAAAGTGACCAGTCCGGGTATAATGCTAATCTAAATCTTTCGCTTGGAACCGGAGATAAATATAACGGCGGATTTAATGCGAACTGGAAGAATAA
The DNA here is from genome assembly GCA_937959065.1 of uncultured Ignavibacteriota bacterium. Classification (GTDB taxonomy): domain Bacteria; phylum Bacteroidota; class Ignavibacteria; order Tepidaquicellales; family Tepidaquicellaceae; genus JAEYVS01. The sequence goes on from CALGOI010000353.1 coordinate 354, forward strand.
AGATTTGAATATTTTCCTGGATTACAGTTATGGTAACAGGATATACACCGGGGAAAGGAAAACGACCAGAGAAGTTTTCTTTGAAACTGAAGCACCTTTCTATAATAGTCAGAGTAACTCCAGGAACAGAGGAATCTCTCATTCTGTAAGAAGCGGACTGGATTATACAATAGATAAACTGAATTCAATAAGTATCGTAAATTCATTTAGGATGAGAGACAGGACAGATAATGATGTCGATAATATTTATGAGTATGATGCCAACAGGAATCTTGTAAACCAGTTTCTCTCAACATCGACAGAGACAGATGACAGTTATGATTATGATGTGGGAATAAATTATTACAGAAATTTCACTAATTCCAAACAGAATCTTACAGCTGAGTTTCAATTTGAATACGAGAAAGATAAGGAAAATCAAAATACAACTGAACAAACTATCTACCCGCCGAATTCTACCCCTAATTTATATCAGCAGAATACCGATGAAACCGAAATGAACGGTGATCTCAGGGTAGATTATCTGCACCCCCTTGGGGAAGACAGTAAATTAGAAGCAGGGTACCAGGGTGAAATTGAATATGAGAAAAACGATTACAGGATACTTAATTATGATGAAAATCTAAATCAATTTATCAACGATACAACACAATCTAACATTTTCAAGCTCAACAATAATGTCCATGCAGGTTATATGCTGCTGAATAGCAGTATTGGTGATAATTTCACTTACCAGTTAGGTCTTAGGGCTGAATACACTGACTATACAGGTGAACTTGAGTTAACTGATGATTCATTCAACAAGAGTTTCTTTGATTTATTTCCAAGTATGAGTCTGGGGTATAAGCTGGGTAAAGAGGAAGAACTTCAATTCAGCTACAGCAGACGTATTCAGAGACCACGCTCATGGTCTCTAAATCCATTTCCAAGATTCAGCGGGGAAAATGACAGGAATATCTTTTCCGGTAATCCTGACCTGGATCCTGAATTCACGAATTCATTCGAGTTGAGCTTTGTTAAATTTTTCAGCGGTACCTCGATCGTACCGGTTGTTTTCTATCGAAGGACAACCGACGCTATTACACGTGTTACTTCATTCATAGACAGTGTTACTACTTTAACCACATTTGATAACACACAAACGGAAGAAAGCTACGGCGCTGAACTTCTCGTGAATTCACGTATCACACAATGGTTATCTTTTAACGGAAACATCAGCTATTTCACCACTAAGGTAAACGCCGATAATATCGAGGCTGGGCTGACTAACGAAAATTCTTCTTTCAGAGGCAGGGGAGCATTGAATATGCGTCTGCCTGAATTTTTTAATTTATCGTTGAGTTATTTCTATTCAGGTAAGCGTACTTCACCGCAGGGAACAGTCGATCCATTCCAGTCATTCGATGCGTCGATCTCGAAGGATTTCTGGGACGGCAGAGCAACAGTAGGACTTAATTTCCGGGATATATTCAGTTCATCGAAATTCAATGTGTTTATTAATGATCCCGAATATACCCAGACTTTCACCAGTATCAGGGACATTCAGTCTGCTAATCTTAACTTTACTTTCCGTATCGGAGAGTTAGGCAAAAAAGACAAAAGGCGAAGGACGGATAATGGACAGGATGAAGAAGCAGGAGATTTTGATTATTAATTAACTGTAAATACAATTTTAAAAAAGCTATCACAAGGGATGGCTTTTTTTTTTTGTGATGCAAGAGCTCCCAGCGTTTGTTTTTTTTTATATTTATATATAATTTTGTGCTATGATTTAATCCTAAAAATATATGGTCATTTAGTTACATTAATCCTGGGACAGATAAGTATTATATAATTGAGTTCCATACAGAAAAAAGTGTTAGTATTAAATTAAATGGAAGTTCCTATTAGAAAATTTTTGAAAAACCCCAAAACAATTCTAATGACAAATAACTCAAAATTCCCGCCGCTCCCTCTCGATGAATGGGAATCGACTAAAGATACTTTACATCTGTATTTGCAGATAGTGGGTAAGATCCGCCTGGCGCTTGCACCGCGTAAAAACCACTGGTGGTTCATAACCCTTTATGTCACATCACGCGGACTGGAGACATCACCTATTCCGTATAAGGATTTTACATTCAACATACATTTCAATTTTGTGGAACATAAACTTGTTGTTACTACCAGCAGGGGTGAGAAGAGTGAGTTTCCACTTGAGGATGGTCTATCGGTCGCTAAGTTTTATAAGAACTTGTTTGATCTATTGAAAGAATATGGAGTAAATGTTTCAATACTTGCAAAGCCATACGATAATAAGAGTACTGAACCATTCGCGACGGATAATTCTCACGCAACCTATAATAAAGAAAACGTTAACCGGTTTTGGCGTATACTTGTCCAGGTTGATGACATCTTCAAAGAGTTCAGCGGACGATTTAACGGGAAAATAAGCCCCGTTCAGCTTTTCTGGCACAGTCTTGACCTTGCTGTTACCCGATTTTCAGGTAAAGAAGCGCCTATGGAAGGCGGCAGGTTATCCGACAGGGAAGCATATTCACACGAAGTAATAAGCGCAGGATTCTGGGCTGGAGATGATAATATGCGTGAGCCAGCGTTCTACTCTTACACTTATCCATCACCTGATGGTCTTGATAAGGAGGAAATATTACCCGAAACAGCGATGTGGATAGATGCAAACGGCAGTCCTATGGCAATTTTAAAATATGAAGATATGAGAAATGCCGACGACCCGCGATGGGCATTATTGTCTTTCCTTGAAAGTACATACCAGGCAGGAGCTAAACTCGCAGGATGGGATATCGATAAATTTAAAGTTCGCCCTCTAAAGTGACACCTTTATAACTTTAATTTAACTCATATTTTATCCAATTTCGTAAATGCGAATAAACGAACACCAGAAGGCATTTAAAGAAAAGAAACTTAAGGAAAGAGGTGATCTGGGCAGGAAGCCAAAATGGCTCAGCGTAAAGATTCCCGCCGGAAAAGATTATAACTATGTCAAATCACTCGTAGTTAATAACAATCTCAATACCGTTTGCCGTGAGGCACGCTGCCCGAATACTGCAGAGTGCTGGAGCAATCGCACTGCGACATTTATGATCCTCGGGGATACCTGTACCAGGAGCTGTGGTTTCTGCAGCGTAAAAGTCGGATTACCAACTCACCTGGATCTGGATGAACCACGTAGAGTGATGGAATCCGTTAAAACACTCGATCTCAGGCACGTTGTTATTACTTCAGTTAACAGGGACGAACTCAAAGACGGCGGAGCAAAAATATTCAGGGAAACCGTTCGACTCATAAATGAAAATGTACCGGGCTGTACTGTTGAGATTCTCATACCTGATTTTAAAGGATACGAACCGGCATACGAAACAATAATGCTTAACCCACCGGACATTCTCAACCATAATCTCGAAACTGTACCAATGCTATACCATGCCGTTCGACCACAGGCAAAATACGACCGCAGTTTGAAGCTTATCCGCTGGTTCAAAGACAATGGACTAAGGACAAAGAGCGGGCTTATGGTAGGTATCGGTGAAAAATATGAAGATGTTATAAAAACTATGCAAGACCTTCACGCATCCGGATGTGATATACTTACAATCGGGCAGTACCTCCAGCCGACAAAGAATCACCTTCCTGTTGACAGGTATGTATCCCTCGACGAGTTCGCGGAATACAAGAAAGCAGGGCTGGACATGGGATTTTTGGTCGTTGAGTCGGGACCTCTGGTACGCAGCTCCTATCACGCCGATAAGCAGGCACGTCTGATGAAAGATAAAGAAAAGGCTTCCGGGTTAGTATAATGGGACGTAATATTGATTATAAAGACCTGGGACTCATTGATTACAAAGAGTGCTGGGACCTGCAAAAGGAAACACTTTCCAAACGTATCAACGGTGAGATTCACGATACCTTTTATCTCCTTGAACATCCCCATACTTATACGATAGGTAAAAATGCCGGAAGGGAGAACCTGTTAGCGACTGAAGAATTTATTAACCGGCATGGTATTGCTATCTATGATATTGAGAGGGGGGGAGATATTACTTACCACGGTCCCGGGCAGATAGTCGGATATCCAATAATTAATTTAACTGAACGAGGCAGAAGCGCAAGAAATTATGTTACTTCGCTTGAGGAAGTCATCATCCGTGTATGTGATGATTTCGGGTTGAAAGCTGAACGTAATCCTATTAACGCGGGTGTGTGGATGGGTGACAGCAAGATATGCGCTATTGGAGTGAAGTTTTCCCGCTGGGTTACAATGCACGGGTTTGCTTTTAATGTAAATACTGACCTTACATTATTCGAAGGGATCGTTCCCTGTGGTATTCAGGATAAAGGAATAACTTCATTACAAAAGGAACTTGGGTTGGAAGTAAATATCGATGAAGTGAAACATAAAATTCTCCGTCATTTCAAAGATGTATTCGAATACGAAACTGTGAATGAGTGTAAATTTTTAATTTCCGATTCAATAGTAGGAAAGAGTTAAATTAAAATATTTATATGATTTACAATTGATTTTACTTTGGATTTTGTTGTATTTTATTATTAAAATTAGAGTTAAATTACGGCTTTAAGGTTACCCCGGTCAATTATCATCCGGGTTTTTTTATAAAAAATCACTGATTTGAGATTTAACGAAGATCAATTAATCAATAAGTTTAAAGATGTAAAACTAATTGTTACCGATATAGATGGTACATTAGTTAATAATGAAGGTAAACTTGGGGAACTGACAACCAAAATGGTTCGAAATCTTTCAGGCAGAGGTGTTTTATTCACATTTGCAACTCAAAGAGTTTTCTCATCTGTTATTCCATTCGCAGATGAACTTGGAATAGATATCCCGATGATTACTATGAATGGAGCTTTAATTTCTGACAGAAAGGGCGGAATTCTATATAAAGCTGCTGTTAATTTAAAGAAAATAAAAAAAGCAATAGAGTTTTCTAATAAGTACTATCTTAGAATAGCTCTTTGCAGGCCTAATGAAATTGTATATACAGATCAAAATTCAGTGATTAAAGATTTTATGAATAGAAGAGGTGCTGAATATTTGAAAGTTGATTCCTATGACAACTATATGGATAATGTTCTTGAATTAATTATTAGTGGTGACAATAAAAAATCCATTAAAAAAATACAATCTAAACTTAATTTCCCTCTCAAATTGCATGTTAATGCAAAATACTTTCGCTCGCGCTCTATGAAGGATGTACATCATCTTGAGGTTCTCCGTTCACATATTAATAAAAAACATGGATTGAAATTGCTTACAAAGCATTTGGGAATCAAAAAACATGAACTTGCTGTTTTGGGTGATTGGTATAATGACAGACAATTGTTTGATTTTGGTGGTATTAATATCGCTCTTGAAAATGCCGTCCCTGAACTTAAGAATAAGGCTAATTTTATTACTTCTTACTCAAATAATGAAGATGGACTTGGAAAATTTCTAAAAAAAGCCTACCCTGATCTCAATTGATTTATTACTTTCCTTTCCATTTTACCTTAATTTTCACTGATTTTTTTAATAATTTCACATTTTATTTATAATTACTGTGGCACAATACGATATTCTGGCAAAATTTTATGATGAAGTAATAGGTATAAACGGAGTTGCTGAAAATTTCATCGTAAAGTCCATTGAAAAGTACAATAAGAAGGCTCAAACTCTATTGGATCTTGGCTGTGGAACAGGGAGCAATCTTGAATACCTTAATAAACACTACAATGTAACAGGTATCGATGCTTCAAGTGAAATGATAAATATTGCCCGATCCCGGCTTCCGGAAGTCAATTTTATAAAGGGTGATATAACTTCATTTAATCTTCCTGATAAATACGACGTAATAGTTTGCTTATATGATACTATCAATCACATTACGGATTTCACCGGCTGGAAAAGTCTCTTCAAGGCTGTAAATAAACATCTAAATCCATCCGGGCTCTTTATTTTTGATATGAATACACTTGCTAAACTCGAATATATGGAGGGATATGGTTCATATGTTCACAGGTTTGGTGATAACTATCTGATAATGGATGTTATAAAATCCGGTAAGAATAAGTATGACTGGGATGCAAAGATCTTCGAAAATACCAGCGATAATAAATTTCTACTGCACCGTGAAATTATTACAGAATCTTCCGTGGCTGAAGAGAAAGTTGAGAATGAACTGCAGAACTACTTCGAGATTGTGGATACTGTAGAGGATATGGGATATAAAGGAAGTAAATCACCGCACCGTATCTACTATGTTTGCAAAAAACTGGATAATTAAAATTAATAGATTATGCGTAAAATTGTAGAATGTGTTCCTAATATTTCAGAGGGACAGGATGAATCCGTAATTAATGCCTGCGCGGAAGCAGTCAGAAATGTCGAAGGAGTTACTCTCCTTGACATTGACCCGGGTAAATCTACCAACAGGACAGTATTTACTTTTGTTGGAGACCCTGATTCCGTCGTTGAAGCTGCGTTCCAGTTCACTAAAACAGCTCGGGACCTTATAGATATGTCCAAACATCACGGTGAACATCCGCGTATGGGTGCGGTGGATGTAGTTCCATTCGTCCCAGTGGCGAATGTGACTATGGAAGAGTGTGTAGAATGTTCGAAGAAATTCGGTAAACGCGCAGGGGAAGAACTTGGAATACCGTTATACTTATATGAAGAAGCATCAGACAATCCGGAGCGTAAGAGTTTGAGCCAGATTCGCAAAGGTGAGTATGAAGGCTTGAAAGACCGGATTACTCAGTCCAAATGGAAACCCGATTTTGGACCGGCTGAATTCCAACCAAAATACGGTGCAACAGCTACAGGAGCAAGATTCTTCCTGATTGCATATAACGTCAATATACTTGGTACCAGGAACCAGGCTTTCCGTATCGCCTTTAACATCCGTGAGCAGGGCAGAGGACCTGACAAACCCGGACGCCTTAAAGCGGTTAAAGCTATTGGTTGGGACGTCGAAGAATACGGAATGGCACAGGTTACAATTAATCTCGATAATTATAAGATAACTCCGCCGCACATTGCTTTTGAAGAATGCAAAAAGGACGCGAAAGAACTGAATGTGGGTGTTTGCGGCAGTGAGCTGGTTGGACTGATCCCGCTTGAAGCAATGTTAATGGCTGCTGATTATTACATTGAGAAAGAAAATCTATTCATAATTGACGAAAAGCAGAAAATTAACCTGGTTATTGATCGTATGGGATTATCTTCGGTTTCCACTTTTATTCCTGAAAAGCGCATAATTGAGTACATGATTCGTGAGGAAAAGAATGAACCTCTTGCATCATCTACTGTCAGGAAGTTTGTCGAAGAGGTGGGTTCACGTTCATCCGCTCCGGGCGGCGGAAGTGTATCGGCTTTGCTGGCTTCGCTTGGTGCCGGACTATCAGTAATGGTAGCATGGCTTACCTACGGATTAAGAAAGTATGAGCAGCATGATGAGGTAATGAGAAATGTTATAGAGCCCCTTGATGCTAAGATGCGCGAACTAATTCCAATGATAGATGCCGATACCGATGCCTTTAACGATTATATGACGGCAATGAAAATGCCGAAATCCACAGAGGAAGAGAAGAAAACCCGTCATGCAAAGATGCAGCAAGGACTCAAGAAAGCTATTGATGTACCTCTCTCTGTCATGCGAAAAGCAGATGAATGCTGGGAACACATTATGGAAGTGGCTAAATACGGCAATATGAACTCAAAAAGCGATCTTCAGGTTGGCGCTAAATCCCTTGAATCAGGTATCTGGGGCGCATTTAAGAATGTCGAAATTAATATGCCCGGTATAGATGACGAAGCTTATAAGGAGAAAGTATTAAAAGAAGGCCTTGATATAGTCGGACGAGCTAAAAATAATGTCGATGAAGTCTGTAAGATACTTGATGAGAGGCAGGCTAAGGAAGATTAAGCCAGAGTAAAAAATTCTTCACGTCCGTTAATAACGTGACGAATTACTTCGGCTTTAACAAGATTGACCAGGGTTCTGCTTGCGCGTCTTTCGGATATATTCACCAGTTTCTTAAATCCCTTCACCGTTATCTTTTCATTTTCTGTCAAAAAGTCGAATAATGCCTTTTCCTTGTCTCCTATTGTTATCTTGAGAGGTGATGTATTATTCGAATTTCTTAATATGTTAATGGTTTCTCTGGAGGCAAGAATGCTTTTGTCGTTGGATCGTACATACACTTTCTGAGGTGAATCTTTGTCGTCAGTGATTAAATGATGTGGTTTTTGGTTGCTTTCTGGTATGTAAACTACTACTACGTCAACTCTTTTGATGAAAATAACTTCGAGAAAGAAGTCAATTTCCGGCTCGCAGTAAAACTTTGCCGCGGTAGTTATCAACTCAATTTCAGATTTCTCACTTTCAACGCCAATTATGCTTCTGTCATCATCGACTCCGAATAAAATATATCCTCCGCCGGAATTTGCAAAGGCAATCATTTCCTTGGCAATTTTTTCGGGAGATGAAAATTTCCTCTTAAATTCTACCCGGGAATTTTCACCTTCCTCGATCAACTCATGGAGCTCTACTAGATACATTAATCAGTATGAGTTATTTGAAATAACCTAAGAGTGTTACTCTCACTAGAACATCTTGTGAGAGTTTAAAGTTTACTCTTCGTCAGGAAACCTCTGTTTCCTGTCCAGGTAATCCTGAAGGATTATCTGAGCTGAAATCGAATCTATTATACCCTTATCTTTTCTCTTGCTTTTCTTTAACCCGGAAGATAACATGTTCTCCCGGGCTAAGCTGCTTGTAAACCTTTCGTCGTAAAACACTATTTTTACTTCTAACGAGTTCTTTGTCAGAAGTTTCTCCAGTTCTTTCTTAAAATTCTCTACCTTTTCGGTTACCGCGGTTTTTTCTGATTTCAGATTTAATGGATAACCTATTATTATTCTCTCTATGCTCTCACCTTTAATCAGGGAAAGCAGATTTCCCATAAAACCGGAATCGTTGATCAGAAAATCCCGTGAGAAAGAATACTTTTTACTTTCATCGCTTACGGCAACACCTATACGTCTTTCGCCATAATCCAAGCTTAAATATCTGGTGTTACTCAATTGTAAACTATTATTAGGTAAATTGTAAAACTTTCTGCTATAACCTTAAATTTGAGTTTTTAAGAAAGTCTTTAAGATCTTACCCGGTTTGAAGTGCATTTTCCTTCTGCCCGGAACATATACAAATTCACCTGTTTTGAGGTTTCTTGCCTTTGGTTTTGGCTTTGTTTTCTTCACCTCAAAAACTCCGAAATCCCTGATTTCAATCCTTACTGTAGGATCTGCGGTCATAATGAGCTCCCTCAAAGATTCGAATAAAGAATCTACGATCAGCTTTTTGGTAATTCTCTTACCTGCCAGCTTTTCTTCGATTTTGTTTTCTACATCTTTTCTGGTGAGGGTTTTCACTCTCTCGCGCTTCCTCGTGACGGGAAGGGTTTGATCGTTGAGGTTAGCATCCATAAATTTTTTCTCCTATGGTTTTTTTAAACCTTATATAGTAAAATATAAGGGATAAAGTAATTAGTATTAAAACAATATAATAAAAAATATTTAAAAAAGCATTGAAGTACTCAAAATTAATTACTGTTAATAACAAAATTATACCAATTCCCAGGACTGCTGCCTTTCCCCATACATTTGACATTAATGTTATATTTCTTGTTTTTTCAATATATATGCCAAATGCCAGTATCAGGATGTCCCGCAGTATAATTACGAGAAAAAAAAACACCGGAATTAATCCTTTGAAAAATAAAATTATGGTTACTGCTACTACTGTGACTTTGTCGGCAAGAGGATCTATTTTTTTACCAAGCTCCGATACCTGATTGAACTTGCGTGCTATATAGCCGTCAAGTAAATCAGTAACATACATTACAGACATTATTGTGATTATTAGACCTTTCTGTTCTTCGAAATGGAATATAAGAAGGTATGAGAGTGGTAACACTAACACCATCCTTGCTATCGAAAGTAAATTCGGAATATAGAATAACTCCTTATTCATAGCGAAATTGGAGGTGATCCCCTTTTGGTTACATTTGAAATATATCAAATAAAACAATAAAAAAAAGTATATTTGTACTAAATGAAAAGAATATATTTAGATAGCGCGGCAACGACAATGCCGGACGAGCATGTCATTGAAGAAATGATGCCATATCTTACTGAAAAATACGGGAATAGCTCATCTATACACGCTTTTGGGAAATCCGCAAAAGTAGCGCTGGAGGACTCACGCGACCTAATTGCTGATTTTATAGGTGCAAAACCGAAGGAAGTATTTTTTACAGGAGGCGGTACGGAGTCAAATAACTTCGCGCTGAAAGGAATTTCCTTCGCCCACCTTAATACCGGCAAAAATCACATCATCACATCATCAATAGAACACATGGCCGTATTGGAAACCGTGGGGTATTTAAGGGACAGGTTTGGTTTTGATATCACTTATGTTTTTCCGGATGAAGACGGGAGTATCTCACCGGAAAGCATAAAAAGCGAGATTAGAGATTCAACTCTTCTTATCTCAGTAATGCATTCGAATAATGAACTTGGAAAAATAAATGACATATCGTCGATCTCAGCAATAGCATCAGAGAAAGGAATATACTCACATACGGATTCTGTACAAAGTTTCGGGAAGATACCTGATTTCAATGTGAAGACCTTGGGAATAAATACGGCGGTTGTATCCGCGCATAAGATATACGGACCGAAAGGTATTGCTGCTCTCTATATAAAAGAGGGAACCAAGCTCGATAAACTCATACACGGCGGCAGCCAGGAGCGTGACATGCGAGGGGGTACAGAAAATATCCCCGCCATTGTCGGCTTCCGAAAAGCTGTTGAGATACTCAAGGAAAGAATGGATCAGGACATAACCCACTACACAAATCTTAAAAACCACCTCATCGAACGGTTAAGTAATGAACTTGACGAGAAGATTATTTTTAATTCAGATACGGTGGACGCGCTGCCGAACATCGTCAACTTCTCACTAAACCCGGAAAAGACCTCACTCGACGGTGAAGAGCTGCTCATTAAACTGGACTTAAAAGGAATTGCCGTCTCCGGGGGATCTGCATGTACATCAGGTACCTTAAAGCCATCGCATGTAATTACAGCGCTGGGCAGAGACGCTAAAACAGCATTGCTCACTGTCCGCGTCTCCTTCAGCCGCTATAATATCAAACCCGAAGTAGATTACTTCGTGGATACTTTAAAAGAAATTATTTAATTACTTAATTAGCACCATTCTCTTCGTCTC
>CALGOI010000354.1 GCA_937959065.1 uncultured Ignavibacteriota bacterium
GGGAAATGAAGAGGCTTGCGAAGAACGGTTCTGATGATTCCGGTGAAGATATCACTGTCAATATTCACGGTAAAAAAATCACCAAGTAATAATGATCAAAAAGATAATGCTTCTCGGCTCAGGGGAACTGGGGAAAGAGTTTGTGATTGCTGCAAAGAGATTAGGACAGTATGTGATTGCCGTGGACTCTTACAACTATGCTCCTGCACAGCAGGTTGCCGATGAAAGGGAAGTCATTAATATGCTGGATGGCAGTGAACTCGATAGAATTGTCGAAAAACATAAACCGGACATTATAGTCCCGGAGATAGAAGCCATCCGTACCGAAAGATTTTATGATTACGAAAAGCAGGGAATACAGGTAGTACCGTCAGCCCGTGCGGCTAATTTTACCATGAACAGAAAAGCCATTCGGGACCTTGCTGCTAAAGATCTGGGACTCAAAACTGCTAAATATAAATATGCTACATCTCTGGATCAATTAGAGGATGCGGTTTCGGAAATTGGAATTCCATGCGTGGTTAAGCCATTGATGTCTTCGTCCGGCAAAGGACAGTCAACTATCAAGGCGGAGCAGGATATTGAAAAAGCATGGGAATCAGCCTCGTCAAAGGGAAGAGGTGATATGAATGAAGTTATAGTAGAGGAATTTATAAAATTTGATAAGGAAATTACGTTACTTACTGTTACCCAGAAAAACGGACCGGCATTATTTTGTTTTCCCATAGGTCACAGACAGGAGAGGGGTGATTACCAGGAAAGCTGGCAGCCTGCCGAGATTCCTGTAGAACAGTTGAAAGAAGCACAGGAAATGGCGGAAAAGGTAACTTCATCTCTTACCGGAGCAGGTATCTGGGGAGTTGAGTTCTTCCTTGGGGATGACGGAGTGTATTTCTCTGAACTGTCGCCCCGTCCTCATGATACGGGGATGGTTACGCTAGCGGGAACACAAAATTTCAATGAATTCGAACTTCATTTGAGGGCAGTTCTTGGATTACCAATACCTGAAATAACGAGGGAACGAAGAGGCGTGAGTGCCGTAATACTTGCTGACAGGGAAAGTTCAAACCCGCCTGATTATGAGGGTCTCGGTAAGTGGCAGCTGAAAAAAATGTAGATATTAAGATCTTCGGAAAGCCTTCCACTAGAGAATACCGCAGGATGGGAGTTGTGCTGGTCTATGGAGATTTGAATTCGGATATTGACGAAATGAGGAAGAGAGCTGCTGAGCTGGCATCTGAAATTAAACTAATATACAAATGAAAACTGCACTATTTAGTGTGATACTGTTTTTGTTGGTTTCAAATTTTGTAACGGCTCAGGAAGATACTACTCTTTCTATAATTGACAAGGTTGCGAAGATTATCGAAATAAGAAAATCATTTGATTCTAAGTCGGAGACTACAAAACCGGCATTGTTTACTTATAAGAAACTTGAGGACGAACCTGCTATTTATTCAATTGATGCTGCTGTTATGTATAAAGCTCTGGACTTCAAAAACTTTGGGATATTTCCCGCAGTCCAGTTTTTGTACACTAGTGGAGGCAAGAAACGACGGGAGCTTGTCGAGTTGTCATTGTTTGGTCAAATCTATGTTTACAATAACAATCAGGGAAAGGGATTACTGGAGCCCTCATTTACTTATGGTGAAGACTTCTTTACTAAAGAAAGAATTATAAAAAGTATTATAGTTTTCAATCCGAGTTACAGTGATTTTTTGATCCCTATACGAAACGTTACAAATTACAAGTTTAAATATAACGGGAAAGATAATCATTGGGTTTTTGGGTTTAACCCCATAGTTGGTTTCGGATATGAGTATGACCTTGAAGATAACAGTTCAGGTAATGTACGTTCCTTTTATAATATCGCGCGTGGCAGTCTGTCTTTAAAACGTTATTATTTTGAAATCACAGCTTATGGTGAATATGATTACCAGTTTGAGGATGACCTGAAGTCTTATTATAAGTATGGAACGATAGTTTCACTTTACCTGGATGCAAAGGAGAGGTCTTCTGTAAATGCTAAAATAGAAAATGAAAGGAGAAAAGGGAATCACGATAACGAAATATCGTTCGGGTTCGGGCTTCGTTTATAATGCAGAATATTAGTTTAAATATTGAAGGCGTAAGGAGTCTTCTTACAGAAGATGAAATTAACTCTTTCACAGAAAAGGTGAGTGACATACATAATTCAATGATTAAAAGAACCGGGCGGGGTGCCGAATTCCTCGGCTGGCTTAACCTACCTTCCTCGATTCCGGAGTATTCCATCCGGGATATCAAAGAAACCGCATTAAAAATTCGTGCGAATTCCGATACGATTGTTGTTGTTGGTATTGGGGGTTCATATCTTGGCGCAAGGGCTGTTATCGAAGCTTTAACTTCTTCATTACCCTCAGTTAATGGAAATCCTGCTGTTTTATATGCTGGCAATAATATTTCTGAAGATTACTTTTCCGAATTGCTGGGTGTTCTCGATAAGATGAGTTACTCAATTATTGTCATATCAAAATCTGGTACCACGACTGAACCTGCGATTGCTTTCAGATTATTAAGAAATCATATTGAGAAAAAATACGGTAAAGAAGAAGCTAAGAGCAGAATCTATTCTATCACTGACAAGGAGAAAGGCGCGCTTAAGAAACTATCTGATGAAGAAGGATATACAACGTTTGTAATACCTGATGATGTCGGGGGTAGATTTTCAGTACTAACTCCCGTGGGATTATTGCCGATTGCCTGTACAGGAATAGACATCGAAGAACTCATTAATGGGGCTGCTGATATGGAGACGTTGCTTAATGACGATCAGGAAATAGAAAAGAATATTTCTAATTTATACGCTGTAATTCGTAATCTCCTGTACGAGAAGGGAAAAGCGATAGAGATCATGGCAGCATATACACCTAAGCTGCAATATCTTATAGAATGGTGGAAACAGCTTTATGGTGAGAGCGAGGGTAAGAACGGGAAAGGAATTTTTCCGGCAGGTGTTATTTATACAACCGACCTCCACTCAATGGGACAGATGGTGCAGGATGGTGTAAGAAATATTTTTGAGACTGTGTTAAATGTCCAATCCGAAAAAGGAATTGTTACAATTCCGGAAGATCCAAATGACCTCGATGGTTTGAATTACATAGCTGGGAAAAGGCTAAGTGATGTTAACGCAAAGGCGATAAAAGGTACAATGATGGCTCATCTGGATGGGGGCGTACCAAATCTGGTAATAAACATACCGGAACTTTCTCCATACTATATCGGTCAGCTAATTTTTTTCTTTGAGCGTGCTTGCGCGGTAAGTGCATATCTGCTGGGTGTAAATCCGTTCGATCAGCCCGGTGTTGAAGCATATAAAAAGAACATGTTCAAACTTTTAGGGAAGCCATAATAATTGAAAAAAGAAGCCGGTACAATATCAAAACTTATTCTTTTTACACTTCTTGTTTTTTTCATACAAATATTTCTCTTTCGGGATATTCTATTATATTATTATCCTACTGATGATGAGTTTGCACTGCTCGTCCATTCCACGACTGTTTCCGGTCATCTTGATCCGGCTGAGTGGTTTACAATTGGCTTTGCGAAGTATTTTACTGTTTATCCGGAATGGACTCCATATTACCAGAACATATTCAGGCCTGTCGTTAATGTAGTTTATTATTTTAACTCTTTGATATTTACTGATAATTACGGATTCTATCTTCTTTTTTCATATTTGTTGAATGGAATTGCATTCGCTTTGGTGTACTATATTGCCCGGCGGATGCTTGAGCTCAGCGAAAATTTTTCCATTGTTGCGGCTATATTATTTTTGTTTAACCCCGGTTTACTCGGTAAGTTTTATTTCTTCCCCTCATTTGCATACGATCTATTTGCCGCTGTAACAGCCGGTATTGTACTGATACTGATGTTCAAGCGGGAATATATTCCAGCTCTAGTAATAGCGTCTCTGGGTATGTTCTTAAAAGAAACGATGATGTTCCTACCCATTGCGCTATTTTTGACATACTTTATAATTCAAAAGAATGAAAGAAACGAAGTAAATAAGATTCTTGCATACTCATACCTGCTTCTTCCGTATCTGCTCTGGGTCGCAATCCGGTTATCATTTGGCTATGAATTCCAGGGCGCTTCCTACACGAATCATCTTACCAATCCGAAATTTTTTGGAATAACTTTGATTCAAAGCATATTAAGCTGGCCGTTGGGTATTCCCGATAAAGTCGATGTTATAGTGAATTTCAAAAGCCTTATTTCTTTGAATTTTGAACAGATAAATTTGTTTTATTTGCTATCGTCTTGTATAAATTTATTTTTAAATAGTCTTATAGCAATATATGCAGTTAAGTTTTTCCGTAAAAAGTTGTACAGGGATATGAGTACATGGTTTTTGGTTATTTTAACCTGGCTATTTATATATTATATTATGGTTATTGTCCTGGGGCTTGAAACACGGTTTGGAGAGACTTTTTATCTGCTCGCTATTCCTCTCGTATTATGCCTGTCCATTTCATCAATCGGATTGATCACAAAGTATAGTTCTTACCTGTTTATAGGAATAATTTTCTTTTATGGTTTTGCCGGTTACATTAATATTCTGGGAGGTGACACTATTGAACTCCGTAAAATAAACTACAAGCATTCACGTGAATTGATGAAGCTCTTAAAGGAAAACGGAAATGTTTCGGGTGATATACTACTTGTAAATGACGTTACTTCAGGATTTGGATTTGAATCTTTGAGAGAGTTTTCTGGTGTGAGGAAAAAAATTACCAAGATCAATTCTCTCTCATTTAATGATGTAACTAAAAGAAGTGTCACTGGATTTGATATTTCGGTCAGTAGAATTTCGGATACCGCGTACATTAAAATAACGCTTCCTGAAGGAACAGATTTTCAATTCGAGGGAATTGATCAAACTGAATTTGAGCACCCGGAAAATCAATGGTTCAAGAGGAACGATGGATTATTCTATAGATTTCCAAATGAATCTACAACAGGTGAGTCTAAATCAACTGGAGCAATGACATATGACCTTGGTAACGAATTGGAAATTAAATATCTGTCACTAGGAGTTCATGCAATAGTATATTTTAATCCATCTTCGGGGAAATACGAAATGACTCTTTTATAATAATATTTAGATATGAGGTTATTAATCAATGTTTTTCTGTTAAGCTTTTTCCTTTTTGCGAATACACTTGCGCAAAGTACTGAAGAGGATCTAAAGACTATACTTAAACTTCAGAACGAAAGGAGTCTGGGACCTGATAATCAATTGCCGGGGTTTTTAAAAAGCAGTGAAGATACTATTGTGATTTCTGCTTTATATGCCCTTTCAAATATATCTGACTCAAGTACTATCGACGCAATTTCCACACAACTTAAAAACCATAAGTCACCTTCTGTCAGAAAATGGGCTGCTTTTGCACTGGGCCAGATTGGTACGCAAGCGACACCTCCAAACCTGTTTGATGCGATGGATAATGAGAACGATTCCTATGTACTTGCAGAAATTATTGAAGCTATTGGGAAGACCGGAAGTGAAGCTGACCTTGATAAACTCCCAAAGATAAAGCTAAATGATGAAATTGTACAGTCTGCATTAGCAATGGCTGTAGCAAGATTTGCGCTTCGAAATATAAAAAATCAAAACTCGATTAACATTTTAAATGCGCTGTATGCTTATGGTGAAGCTGGTGAAGTAGGGAAAAGTATCGCCTATGCTTTATGGCGCATCAGAGATAGTGAACTATTAAATGCTGAACGGAAAGTAATATTAAATAATCTTAAATCAACTGATCCCGAAACAAGGTCTTATGCTGTTTATGCTTTAAATGCTATAAAAGAACCCCGTGATGTTCCCCTGCTCGTAGATATGCTTAAAACAGAAACCGACTGGCGGGTGAAAGTTAATATTTTAAATACTTTAGGTAATTTCACACTGGATTCTGTTAAGCAGTATGAGCAGATAATTGAAGGGGCCTTCGGGGGAACAGTAACAGATCAAACCGACTATGTGAAGATTGCTGCTGCTGATGCTACCGGAAAATTATTCTCCCAAACGGATATGACTTCACAAGGAAACAAACCGGTGAAAATACCGGGTACTTCATTCCTCATGATGATTATAGAATCAGGAGGCTGGTATTCCTACAATGTACGAGCCGCAGCGCTCAATGCGTATGCAAGGATAATGAAAGATGAGGCTAAAAAACTTTTGTTTGATGAGTTTTATCATTCACCGTCAATCGTGATGGATGAAGCAATAATTAAAGGCTTCCAGTATTTTGAAAATGGTGATGTAGTCGGTGAATTAAGGGACAGTATAGGCTCTCTTGTTATGAGATACAATGAGCAGAATCCTAATACTACCGGGGAAATGATACCTTCTCCATTTCTCGGGAATATTTACCGTGCATATATTGAAACATTGATATCTCTTCTTCCCAAAATGGAATCCGAAGAAAGCCTTAATTTAGCAAGGTTGTCATTTATCGAGTTTGCGGATTCGAGGAAGCCCGATATCGTTTTTTACTCTCTACAGGGTTTACAATCGGAAGAAATGATGAAACGTGAAGACTGGATATCTGAGAATAAGCAGGTACTTAATTTTGAATACAATGGTTTTGAATATCCTAAAGATGTAGATGTGATGACACTTTTCGCAGAGACATTTGGAGTACTAAAAGACACTGCAATGCTGGATGAATTGAGAAAAAATATTAACAGAGACAGTTACGATCTTGCTGTTGCTTCAGCTAACGCGATAGAAAAAATTACCGGGGAAAAAATTGATATAAATCCGGAGAATTATCTAAAACATGCAGATTATGATTGGGATTATCTTTCCTCCGCTGAAAATATAACTGTTATAATGAAAACACAAGAGGGGGATATAGAACTTGAAATGTATCCTAATGCAGCACCATTTACGGTAATGAACTTCTTAAAGCTGACCGAAGAAGATTATTTTGACAGTACTGTATTTCACAGGGTTATCCCAAACTTTGTAATTCAGGGCGGTGATCCGACCGGAACAGGATTTGGAGGACCGGGCTATTCTATCAGGGGTGAGTATTCCCCGCTGCCTTATGAAAGAGGCACCCTTGGGATGGCATCATCGGGTAAAGATACAGAAGGAAGCCAGTTTTTCATAACACACTCTCGCACACCTCATCTCGATGGAAGATATACTATTTTTGGGAAAGTGATAAATGGTATAGATGTCGTTGACCGGATATTACAAAATGATATGCTTATTGATGTATTTATTATCAGAAATTAGTTCTATTAAACTTAAATAAATTTACGATGAGAAAATTATTATTAATCATTTTCATGATCATACCATTATCAGCTCAAGCACAGTATGATGAACCTTATCCACCGATCAAAATGCAAATTGTTGTGCAGGAGGTATTAAATGCCTTTAAAAGCCAGGCAATAAGTACTTCAGTACTTGGTAAATATATCTCACTCGAGTGGCTGGACGAGAATAACCTGGATGTTAAAGATTTTAAAATAAATTCCTACGCTCCAACATATTATGATATACAATTAATGTTTGACAGGTATGTAATAGCTGAAATTGGAGGAGACAGCTGGTCTCACCTTCTGGTATTCAAGTTCATAAATGAGGACGGTGTTTACAGGCTAATACCAAGGGGAATATCGACTGTCAGCGAAGATTATATTGACCCATGGTATGAAGTGAAAAGCTATACAAGGCAGGACGAATAATAAAAACAATTAAAAGGGGATGGGAAAATAATATTATGAAAAAAACTTTAACTATTTTAACTGTTTTGTTTATTGCAGCAGGGACTTCTTTTAGCCAGCAGGAAACAGGAAGTTTGCAGGATTTTCTTGCCATCGATGTTAACAATATGGACCTTTCCATCAGTCCGAATGTGGACTTTTATGAATATTCAAATGGCGGATGGATAAAGAATAATCCGCTTCCGCCCGGATATTCGCGATGGGGAAGTTTTAACGAGGTGGAAGCCAGAAATGAGGAAATACTACGAGTAATCGTAGAGGACGCAATGACACTCGACCAGCTACCGGGTACCGAACTACAAAAGATAGGGGATCTCTATTATACTGCTATTGACTCTACAGGGCGTGATGCAATGGGTATAGACCCTATTAAACCATACCTTTATAATGTAGAGGGAATAAAGACCCAGACCGATATGCAGGAGCAGATCGCTGTATTTATAATGAGAAGGATCGGGACTGTATTTTCAATAAGGGGAGCTCAGGACGACAAGAACAGTTCAAATGTTATTCCGCAGATATATCAGTCGGGGCTCGGATTACCTGACAGAGATTATTATTTTGACGAAGGCGAGAAATATAAAAATATCCGTGCGGAGTATGTAAAGCATATTGCAAGATTATTTGAACTGGCAGGGTATAACCCCGTTGAATCAAAGAAAATGGCCGATGTGGTGATGGCAATCGAAACACGCCTTGCAAAAGCATCAATGACACGTTTTGAAAGAAGAGATCCTGACAAGACTTATAATAAAATGTCGCTCGAAGAGTTAAAAGCTCTTATGCCTAATTTCAATTGGGATGCTTTCTTTGTAAATACCGGATTTGAAATGGATGAAGATTTTAAAAATGGTATTAATGTCGGACAGCCGGACTTTATGAGAGAGGTTAACAGAATGCTTGTAGAAGTTCCTCTCGATGAATGGAAAACATACATGAAGTATAAGATAATTACTTCAACTGCGGATCTTCTCAGTTCAGACCTGGTAAAACAGGATTTTTACTTTCAGAACACAGTTCTTCGCGGAATAGACCAGATGAGACCTGCCTGGAAGATAGCACTTGATAGAGTAGAGGGTTCTCTTGGTGAGATACTCGGTAAACAATTTGTTCAGAGAACTTTCAGCCCGACCGCAAAAGAGAAAGTTCTCATTATGGTAGATAATGTAAAAGATGCTTTACGGCAAAGAATAAAAGAACTCGAATGGATGGAGCCGCAAACGAAAGAAGAAGCTATGAAGAAGCTGAATGCATTTAAGCCTAAAATAGGATATCCCGACGAGTGGCGTGATTATTCGGCACTTGAGATAGACCGCAGCTCTTTATTAAATAATGTTATGCGCGCAAATATATTTTATTTTAACCGGGGGATAGACCGTATCGGGAAACCCGTCGAAGACGAATGGTTTATGAATGCATTTACTGTAAATGCATACTACAGCGCTTCACGAAACGAGATAGTTTTTCCGGCCGGTATACTGCAGCCGCCGTTTTACTCTGAAGAGTTCGATGATGCGGTGAATTATGGTGGGATTGGAGCTGTGATAGGTCATGAAATAACACACGGTTTCGATGACCGCGGAAGGAAATATGACTGGGAAGGAAACCTGCGTGATTGGTGGACTGAAGATGATGCCAGACGTTACACTGAGAGAGCGGATAAATTAGCTGAACAATACAACGGATATATTGCCATCGATGATCTTACCGTCGAAGGAGAGCTTACGCTCGGAGAAAACATTGCCGATCTGGGCGGATTAAAATTGGCTTACATAGCATTAATGAAAACCCTCGAAGGAAAAGATCAACCGCTTATCGATGGATTCACCCCGCAGCAAAGATTTTTTCTTGCCTGGGCTCAGACCTGGCGGCAGAATATCACTGACGAAGAGCTTCGTCTAAGACTGAATACCGACCCCCACTCACCGGGGAGATTCAGGACGATAGGCCCGCCATCCAATATGATTGAATTCATGGAGGCGTTCGGCGGAAAACCCGGGGACCCGATGGTAAGGGAAGACATGATCGTTATCTGGTAAATATTGTACGTCAAAGAGCAGGAACGAATTTTAAAACCGCCTTTTTAACGGGGCGGTTTTTTCATGGGTTTATTTAAAAACCCGTTAAGGTATAAAAGCCGGATCTGTTTTTACAGGTGTTTTAATACAGGTTGAGTTTAAGATTTTTTTTGTTTTCATTTTGAATGTAATTGTGATAGTAATGACAGAATAAGATAGTAAGATGTGATGAATGAAAGAATGTAATTTGGGTTATATACGTATGTATCCCTGATTGTAGAATAAGTTTCTAAAGCTCATAAGTTTAAAAAGTTTGTAAAATTAATTTTACGTTCCCAAATCGGAGTTTGGGAACAAAATTTTTTAAATCTCTTGGCAGAATTATAATAGTTATCCGGCTATAGCTGTTCAACTCCCTTTTACCATAAATATGAGTATCCATGCTTATTTCTTGCGTTTTTAATAAGTTTTTTTATTATATTTGGTTAGTTAGAAAATTTAACAACTAAACTAACTATTATGGGTAGAAGGATACTTATTATAATATGGGCACTAATATTATCGCCAGCTTTGGTTTTCAGCCAGGGGAAGCCGTTATCACTTGCTGATCTTCAAATGACGACATTATATAAGTCAGTCGATGAGGCACTACAGGATCCGACAAATGTTTACCGTTTGAATGTATCGAATCAGAAACTGACAGAGCTTCCGGCTGATATAGGACAGATGGTGAACCTGCAGTACCTGAACGTGGCAAAGAATACGTTAACTTCTCTTCCCGCAGAGATTGGGAAGTTAAAAAACCTGCAATGGTTGATTGTCGAAGATAATAACCTGGCATCTCTTCCGAGTGAATTATCACAATTGTCTAACCTTGAAGTTCTCGACGTAGATGGAAATATAAATCTTGCCCCTGCATCGATATTTGAGATTGCATCGAACATAAAATCACTAAAAGAGCTGAGCATGAAGAATATTCTGATCAACTCCTTCCCTCAGAGTTTTTTCAAAATGAATAATATTGAGAAGCTTTACATGGTCAATTGCGGAATAAACGTTTTTCCTGATAATATGGGTGAGCTGTATAAGTTAAAGGTTCTGGATGTTTCGTTTAATAATATCGGAAGATTACCGGGAGACATTGAGAATATGAAAAGGTTACAGGAGTTATATCTTGGCGGAAACGGGATCAATGAACTTCCGATAGAGATACAGGAGTTAAGGTTCACTTTGCAAAAGTTATCTTTTGCATCGAGGAATGAAAGTACGGGAAATATGGTTGGAAACCCGATAACTGAAGAAATGGTTAAAAGAATACAGGACTGGCTTCCAAGGACTTTAATAGAAAACATATACAAGTAGTAAATCCATAAACAGAGAGAGAAAGAGGTAAATTTGTTTCATGTTGAGACCTGCTGAAAAACGGCAGGTCTTTTTTTATTTACAATTCGAATGTAAGAGTTTATTTTCAAGCATGAGTAGAAAAATAAATATCAGTTTAATTTTTATCATTTTCTTACAATTTAATTCAAGTAGTTTCGCTCAAAATCAAATAAGCAAAAGATCGAGTATCTTTAGCTCATTTAGATTAGGAAATAAATCGATAGGTGAAAATACTCACAACGATGTATCTCTCTATTACCGGATGTACTTGAAAGATACTTTAATAGGCGGAAAGGAATTCGTTAAATATCGCTGGGAGAAATTTACTC
>CALGOI010000355.1 GCA_937959065.1 uncultured Ignavibacteriota bacterium
ATAAAATTCTTTATTGACAACATTTTGTATTAGTGTTATATTAACTACAAGATAGGTAATATCTAAATTGTTTAAGTAGTAATTTACATAAATATATTTTTACAATTAAACCAAGGGGAAAATGATTCACAGACTACTTTTATTTTTTAGCCTCGCATTATTATTAGGTGTATCATCAGTAAATGCACAACCGGTAATTAATGCAAATGAGTATTGGACTAATTTGCTTTCATTAAGTTATGATTACCAGACAAATGGTAGTGTAAGATATTTAGTCCAAGACCCATCAAATCCAAATAATCTTTGCGCGATTATGATGGCAAGTCCTGACAATCTTGCAACAAGCAGATACACGTACTTCTCGTACAGTACTGACGGAGGAAACACCTGGGGACCACAACAAGCAGTTACAACAACTACTCGTCACGGTTTTCCATGTATGACTTTGTCAGATGGTGTCCCTGTAATTGTAGACCACGGTGGTTCTCCAACCACAGCATTGGCCTACAGTGATGTTATCTTTGGTCTTACAACATTCAATCCTTTAGGATCAATTGTTATGGATGGCTATATCTGGCCTCATACAACAGGAACAGCTAATGGTAACGTTGTAGTTGTTGCAGCACCAAATGATGGTGGTCCATTCAGAGGAAACTGGTGTACTTATAATACTCAGTCACTAAGCTGGTCTTCCTGGACAGCTACTCCAAGCATTGGTGGTCCATCAGGAAACTTCGATATCTCAGCAGGTCCAAATGGTGAAGTATATATCATTGGTACTGACTATGCAGGTACTGAAGCAATGTATGTTTATAAATCAACTGATAACGGCTTAACTTTCGATGCCGGTACAATGATCTTTGATTACCTTGTTGATGGCAGCGATACATTGTATGCTTTCATCGACGGTGGTAAATCTTCAGTCTGGACAGATGATGGTGAATTCCATTTAACATTTATGGTTTATGGAAATAACGTAACAGCATACGGAACTAACGGTTTCGATGCTCCAGGGAACAGAATTCTTCACTGGAACGAAACCAGCGGTTTAAGTTATGTAGCAGGTTATGACAACATGCCAGGTCTTGATACAGTAGTTTATACTGCATTAATGAATCCGGTTTGTCAACCTTCAATAGGAAAGACCGCAAATGGTACATTGGTTTGTGCTTTCACAGCATTTGTTAATGGAAACACTCAGATCGTGGCAAACGGTGACACTTTAACAGCAGGTGAGATCTTTTACTCATATTCTGCTGACGGTGGTTTAAACTGGGCTGACCCGATCAACGTAACAAACACTCCTGGAATCGAAGAGAAGCACCCAAGTGTAGTAGAATCTACAAACGATAATACTGTAAAGATGACCTATGTAAGGGACAAACTTGCAGGTGGCTGGGTGAACGTTGCAGCATGGGGTGCTGATTCGGTTTGGACTATCTACTATAACGGTGCTACAGTTGGAATTAACCCAAACACCGGTTTAGTTGAGTCATATGAACTTTTACAGAATTATCCAAATCCATTCAACCCAAGTACTACTATTAAGTATCACTTGGCAAAAGCCGGGTTTGTATCATTGAAAGTATATGACATCACAGGTAGGGAAGTTAAATCACTTGTTAACCAGCGTCAGGAATTTGGTGAGTATTCAGTAACTTTTGACGCAGCCAGCTTACCAAGTGGAGTATACTATTATACTATTAAAGCAGGTGATTTCGTATCCACAAAGAAAATGGTATTGCTCAAGTAATTATTGTTAAAAACAAATTATCTAATTAAGATAATTTGTTTGTTCTTGAAATTTAGTTTTACTTTTACATAATGTTGTCAGTGTATTGCCAAATGGTAAATATACTGGCAGCATTATTGTAAAAGTTTATTACAGTGACTTACAATTAAAAATCGGGGAAAAATGATAATTAGTTTACTTCATTTCTTTAACACATATCAAAAAAGAGTTTTATTCGGGGAGTATAGATTCACTGCATTTGGTAATGCTTTCCGCAAAAAATTTTTTTTACCATTCAATACAACATTTTCCCGCATTAATTTAATTGTACAAAATCAGTATTAGTCCTAAAGTTATATCTTTTGTTCTATATATGATATGTTCTATATATTAAAGTGTAATTCAAAATAAAATTTAAATTCATTAGCTCTGCAGTTATAGTAAGGCGACCAGAGCATTTTAAAAAATTAAAGAACATCGGAGGGAATTATGAGGGGTAAGTTTCTCTACCTTTTTATAGCCCTGATTTTTACAGGATCTTTTTTAGCTTCGACTACATCCTACGCCCAAACTTCAGGTAGTATCGGCGGAAGGGTCATAGATGCTAATGATAGATCTCCATTGATTGGCGCAACAGTTAAAGTTGAAGGCACATCATTGGGGGCAGTTACTAACGACAACGGTGAGTTTATTATACTAAACGTTGATGTTGGAACTTATAGCGTTATAGCCACATATATTGGCTATACTGACCAAAGAGTTAACCAGGTAAAAGTATCTGTTGACCAAAGGACATCTGTTAATTTTGAGTTGAAACCCGAAGGGGAAGTTGTTACTGATGTGATTGAGATCACTGCCGAAAGAAAAGGTATTGATGTTGATCAAAGCGGTAGGCTTATTACTCAAGACCAGATAGAGAATTCCGGTATTCGCGGAATCCAAAACATTGTTTCCAAAACAGCAGGTGTTGTACAAGATGAGAGAGGTAACAACATCAATATCCGTGGTGGTAGAACAGACGAAAACGTGGTTATTGTAGACGGTGTTATTACTACCAATCCAATTGATGGAACATCAAGCGCATTTGTTCAAAATGGCTTATTGCAGGAAATTGCTGTATATACCGGTGGTTTTGGTGCGGAATACGGAAACGCACTTAGTGGTGTTATCAACGTAGTTACAAAAGGTGGTTCAAGCTCTTATACAGGGTCTATTGAAGCAATCACTGATGAGTTTGCCGGTGATTGGATCAACACAACTTCACAAGGTTACAACTTATATAGTTTAACACTTGGCGGACCATTGATTCCAACAGAGTCCCTAGCAAAAGTTATTAATTTTTACGGAGGTTTCGAAAAGCAATTCCAATTAGTAAGAAATCCAAGCTGGATCTCAAGAGAGTTGTTTTCTGATGGGATCATTCCAAACTTTACACAAAACATCTATTCATACAATGCGAGATTAAACATTAATCTTTCTGATATTAAAGGAAGCAAGATCCCAATTAATATCAAGGCAGGTTTGAATATGAGTGATGATCACAACAGAAGCTTTATCCAGTCTTATTATAAGAAAAATTCTTCAAGAAACCCTCTTGAGATAGTAAAAGACAGGCAATACTTTGGAAGATTGATCCATAATGTAGCTTCAAACTTCTTTTATGAGCTTCAGTTCAGCAATTATGATACAAAAGATGAATTTGGTGATCCTCTTTTCTTTGGTAACTGGTATGCGTATGGGGATACTAATAGCATCCCTGAGTTAATGGCAATCCAGAGACAAACAGGAATCGAAAGACAGGGAAGCAGGTTAGGTAATGATCCAACAACTGAGAACGTATTCTTTTTACCAGGAAGGGTAAACAATTTCTATTCAAAGTCAGAAGTAAGTTATATTGGTTTTAAAGGAGATGCGACATGGTCAATTCTTACAAAGAAGTATGGTGACCACGAACTGAAATTTGGCGGTGAATATAAATATCATACATTAAGGTCACTTGAATTAAGGCCTGTATCTCTTGCTAATAATCCGATTGTCGGCACAGATCCAAATGGAAATCCTATTTACCAGTTGAATCCGGTGGATCTATTCTTTGGAAGAGAAGTTCTTTTAAAATCATATGGATATGAAGTAAGAGACCAGTATGGTAATCCTATTATAGTTGACGGTGAAGATTTTGAGCCAAGAAATCCTATAATTGCAGCAGCTTATCTAAGGGATAAAGTTGATTTTGGCGATTTCACTATCAATGCAGGTTTAAGAATGGATTATTTAAATGTAAATACAGAAGTGTTAATAGATCCTAATAATGTATTAGGACCTGATGGTGTACTTCTTTCAGATGATGATTTCGTAGAGAGTTCAGCAGAAATTGAATTCTCACCAAGGTTAGGATTCTCATTCCCAATAACAGATAAAACTGTATTTATTGCAAACTATGGAAGATTCGTACAGCTTCCTCAGCTTCAATTAATGTATATCCCAAGGGAATACTTTAGAAAGTTTTTCAGTAATTCTGTTCAAAACGTAGTTGAGAATTCAGGTCTTACACCTGAAATCCTTACTTCATATGAAGTTGGATTTAAGCAGCAGGTTGGAGATATCGTGAATTTTGGTATTACTGCATTCTATAAAGAGACAAGGGACCAGATTGGTACAGCAAGGATCCTTAAAGGTCCGGGAGTTCCGAATGGTTATGCTATTTACGAAAATACCGACTTTAGCTTGTCAAGAGGTCTTGAATTTTATTTAAGTATGAGAAGATATCAAAGAGCATCCATTGACCTTGCATACTCATTATCATATGCTTCAGGCGTTGGTTCTGATCCTTTCTCAAAATTCTCACTGGCAAATAATCCAGACGGAGTATTCCCAAAATTCTTATTCCCGACAGATTATGACCAGAGACATACAGGAAGTATTATTGTAGATTACAGATTCGGTTCACAGGATGTTCCGAAAGGATTTGGCGGAGCAATTTTAAGTAACCTGGGTCTTAACGTGCAGTTTAGCTTTAATAGTGGAAGACCTTATACAGTTAGAAGTCTTCCAAAGAATGCTTTTGATCAAGGTGATGTAGCTTTATCAAGCAAAAACGGTGTTTACACAGATTGGAACACCAGGGTAGATATTAAACTTGATAAGACAGTTGATATTTGGAAGACCAGTTTGAATATGTATATTTATGTCTTAAATCTATTTGACACAGAACTAGTTAACTCTGTATACGGAGCAACCGGTCTGCCGGGAGATAACGGATACTTGAACACTCCAACAGGAGCGGTAACAAGTGAAAATTATCAGACAAACTGGAGAGACAGGATCAGAGCTATAACTAACTGGGGTCCACCAAGACAGATCAGATTAGGTGCAAAACTTAGTTTCTAATTTTAGTCTTATTAAAGTTAAATCTAACTAAAAGAGTTTTAAAATATGAAAGCAAAAATATTAATAATATTTCTACTAACATTCTTACTCGCCAATGCGATAGTTGATGCAAAGCCGAGAGTAAAGATTGTTAATAGAAATTCAGGATTTGAGCTGTCAGGCCCCGGGGTTCTCGACAATTCTACTGCGATCATACAGGAATTCAAACTCCTGAATGCCAATCGTATATCGTCTTATATAATCAATACGGGTATATTTGACCAGAATATCGAGCAAAATAACTCACCGGGATTTGAGTGGCCAAAGAATAACGAGCAACACGCCAATGCGATATTTACCGCAGGATTAACTGTGGCTGCAAAAATTGGCGGAAATCTTAAGATGGTGGCAGCTTCATATGAAGGTGAGTGGGCACCCGGATATGCAATAGACGGGCAGGCATTCACAGATACCAGATTCAAACTTTATTCTATATATAGTACAGACAATGCCGGAAATAATCCGGACTATGCAAATTGGGGTGAGATGGTTCCATTTGGAGCACCATATGTGGATGAAAACAATAATGGTGTTTATGATCCTGGTACAGATATACCAGGTATTAAAGACGCCAGCCAGACTATTTTCTTATGTGCAACAGACGGATTCCAGGACCAGCACAATTCCAGTGAAGGATTTGGTGGCGGTACTACTCCTATGTTTGCACAGTTGCAATTAACAGCATGGGCATATAATATATCAGGTATTGAGGATATGCAGTTTTTAAGATTTGTTGTTATTAATAAGAATACTGAATCTTGGGACAGTACATTTTTCGGAATCGTAGTTGACCCTGATTTGGGAGATGCGACAGATGACTGGATTGGTTGTGATGTTCCAAATAATATGGCATTCTGTTATAACTCAGATAATGATGATGGCGGTGGTGGTCCCGGTACTTATGGAGCTAATCCTCCTGCATCAGGTATGGACTTTTTTGTAAGTCCTGTTAACAGAAGTGTTACTCCTCCTGACACACTTGGTCTAACATCGTTTGTGTACTTCACAAACCCCGGTAGTGGTCAAGCAGTTTGTGAAAGAGATCCAGATAACCCAACTGAGGCTTATAGATATTTACAAGGTTTAAAAAGTGATGGAACATCCTGGTTAAACCCGGCATTCACACCTCCAAGAAAAACAGTATTCTGTTATCCCGGAGATCCTCAGTCTTCATTACCAAATGATACAAACTGGACAGAATCCGACGGTAGGATAAATAATTGTGATGGTGACACAA
Source organism: uncultured Ignavibacteriota bacterium (assembly GCA_937959065.1). Classification (GTDB taxonomy): domain Bacteria; phylum Bacteroidota; class Ignavibacteria; order Tepidaquicellales; family Tepidaquicellaceae; genus JAEYVS01. Next base: position 6,396 of record CALGOI010000355.1, read on the forward strand.
CAGGTGTGGTTGAACCAAGTCCGGGTGGTGACAGAAGATTTATATTTAACTCAGGTTCATTTGATTTTACAATGGCACCTGGAGATACTCAAGTAGTCGTACTGGCTCAATTTGCAGCCAGAGGTACAAGTTATCTTAACTCAGTAACAGTTTTAAAAAGACTCGATGTAACAGCTCAGAAATTGTTTGACGCTGATTTTAACGTAATTCCTCCACCACCAACTCCAAATTCATCATATTCTTTCCAACCGGTTGGCGGTGAGAATTCCGGATATGTTAACATCACATTCCAATGGCAGGATAATGCAGAATCATATAGTTTCTATGATTCGGTATTTGCACAGCCTGATACAATGAGCATCTATAAGTTCCAGG
>CALGOI010000356.1 GCA_937959065.1 uncultured Ignavibacteriota bacterium
ACTTATTAAAAACCGGATATTACTCCAAAAATTGTATTTATTTTTACATTAATTTACAATGAATGAGTTAATTAGAAAATTAATTCAACTCATGATTGATTTTACCAGAGTTTAAAATGCACCAAATGCCAATATTAAAAAATTTTAAATAAGTCATTATATTTACACACACCGTTGTTTGATATTACTTTTGAAAGTTTCATTGGCAGGTTTTTTAAATAAAATTAATTCAAACAAAGATAAGACATAAACAAAGTTCATTCTATATAAAAAGGGTTATATACGTATGTATCCCTTTTAATTTTAAATATATGTTAATTGTTCGTATAAAATTAGCTGGTGTAACTTAAACAAACTAATCCAAAATAAAAAAGGGCAGCATTTTCTGCCACCCTTCAGTAATGTTAATTTGCTAACTAAAAAAATCTTATTTTACAAGTATCATTTTTACTTGTTTTGTAAAATCACCTGCTTCGATCCTATAAAAGTATATTCCGCTGGATTGGTTAACTGCATTCCATACAGATTCGTATGTACCCGGGTTTTTATATTCATTAACCAGCCGGGCTGTTTCTCTGCCGAGTGCATCATAAACCGTCAATTTAACGACGGATCCCTTTGGGATGTCGTATTTTATTGTAGTTGATGGATTAAACGGATTTGGATAATTCTGATAAATTTCATAAGTACCGGGAGCAGTACCATTGTTCCCGGAAATTCCCGTAACTACAGAACCAATTGTATAAGTAGGTACCGGTAACACAGAATTCCTTTTGTAATACATAAAATCAGCATATCCGTAATGATAATTTGGAAGTAATCCTGAAGGATATGAATTCTGGTTGCAACTGTTACAGTAGCTCATGCCCATATAAGTAAGATCCTGTCTTAGCTGAGACGAACTCTGGTAAAAATATCCGTCGCCATTAGCCTGAAAAATAGACATAATATACTCAACACCCTGTTTGATCCAGAATGCCTGATCTAACTTATTATGTGACCATACTGAAGCTCCTCCGGACACATGGTGTTGTTTTACAATCTGTTGTGAACTTGCATTCCACATTGTAAGAATTCTTGTGTTTCCGTTTGGTTCAAATTTACCAAAGTCGGTAACCAGTAGATCTTTGCTGGACATAAATTTATAACCCCTTACACTATTCCAGGCACTTGATGTTGTATTACTATTACCACCGGATAAATAATTTGTCGATGAATAAGGACCTTCAAAAATACTTAGGGTGCTGGCTGATATTGCAGTCTGATTTCCAAAGTTACAGTATATCGTTGTGTTACCCGACGGAAGAACAGGCATCAAAACCCATAATTTTGTTGAATCAGTATTCATAAAACCTTCCAGGTAAAAGCTAAGCGGGGAAGATAATGACGAATTACTGTAAAACCTGATATCGCTTCCGTTAGCATTCATCATTCCGGCATTGATAAAATTAGCCGTATTGAATCTAACCAATACCTGAACATCCTGCTTAGTGCTTCCACCATTATGTAATGTAATAGGAAGAATGTATAAGAATGGCTGGCTGTATGTCAATAAAAAAAATAAAAAAATAAAAATAGTTATTACAGAGAGCTTTTTCATAAAAACCTCTTTATTATAGTTTATTGTAAATTTCTTAAACTTTATGAAATGTCCCCGTATGTGGTATTAATGTGTGTTGCTACAATACTTTTAGGCAATTCCGGTGCCAAAAGTTCCAATTATGCCACATACCTGACTTAAGTAATATTATATCAATTACTTAACCAGTAAATCTCCCTTTATTAATATACCATGCCTCTTACAATATTTATTCATACTATAGTAACAATCGTAACAAATAGCCCCATTCACTATTAACAGCATTACTAAAACTGGATAACTACTATAATAGCTAAAAAGCTATAGTATAGTTTGTTAGCTAATAAACTTAATGAAATAAAATTTAACAGTCAATAGTAAAATTACTTAGTATTGGATAAAATAGAAGTGAAAATACTAATAATATAGGCAGGATTTTTTATATGCCTGAGAACACAATATATGTTCTCAGGCGTTTATAATAATTTTTACTTTATTAAAACCATTTTAATCTGTTTGGAAAAATCCCCGGCTTCAATTCTATAGAAGTAAATACCACTGGTTAGTTTTGAAGCATTCCAGGTAATATCATAAGTGCCGGCTGGTTTATATTCATTAACAGGTTGACTTAATTCTCTTCCGAGAGCGTCAAATACAGTTAATTTAACAAAGCTTTCTTCCGCGATATCATACCGGATCGTTGTAGTGGGGTTGAAGGGATTTGGATAATTCTGGTAAAGCTCATATTTATAAGGTATCGTGTTTCCATTTGTTATACCTGTTACGCTTCCTACCGTTACTATCGGAGCAGGACTTATGGCATTTCTAATATAGTATAAAAAGTCAGGATAACCATATTGTAGACTTGATAATACTGACGTTGGAAAGGTATTTTGTGTACAACTGTTACAAAACCTCATATCTAAATAAGTTATGTGAGGACCAACTTGAGATGAACTTTGCCAGTAATATCCTTCATTGGAGCCCTGGAATAAAGTAATTATGTGTTGTACTCCTTGCTGTATCCAAAATGCTTGGTTCAATGAATCATATGACCAAACTCCGATTCCGCCTGAAACCTGACTTTGCCTCACAATTTGCTGACTGTTAAAATTCCAAAGTGTAACAAAACGGGTTGTACCGTTGGGTTCATTTTTACCAAAATCTGTCACAAGTAAGTCCTGTGTTGGTGCAAATCGGAATCCTCTTACACTATTCCAGATACCGGAAGAGGTATTTATGTTACCTCCACTTAAAGTGTCAATTGCAGAATGCGGACCGCCAAATATACTTAATGTGCTCGTCGATGTCGCTGACATGTTACCGAAGTTACAATAGATATTTGTAACCCCTGATGGTAATGATGGGATTAATACCCATAGCTTTGTTGAATCTGTATCTATATATCCTTCCAGATAATAATTCAGTTGGGTTGTTAGACCGGGACTGTTATAAAACCGGATATCACCGCCATCTGCCTTCATGAGATTTGCAGTTATATAGGTTTCTGTATCAATTCTGACTAATACCTGGACATTTGTTGCTGCGCTTCCGCCGTTATTGATCATTATGGGAAGTGTATATGGATATGGTTGACTTATAGCTGAATCATAAAAGGACATCACAATAATGGCAAGCAGAAAAAAATTTTTCATAAAACCTCCATTTAATATTGTTAAATGAAAAAAATTTATCTTATTTGTGACGGAAATGTAGAGTATTAGGAAGTTGGATTAATAAATTTACATACCTTAATTTAACTTTGCAACCTGTCTTTTAAAATTTTTACAATTCAAATTATGTGATTTTTGATTATTTTTAAGCAAATGTTAAAATTAGTATCAAAATTTACTTCGTTTGGAATACTTCTGGTAATTGCCCTCCTGGTTTATTTCTTTTTTCTTAAAAAACCTTCTGATTCGTTATTAGATCCTGGAAATGGTACATATGTTTTAGTAGACAGGGTCATAGATGGTGATACATTTACATTACCTGACGGACGGAAAGTGAGACTCCTTGGAATAGATGCGCCTGAAAGATATAATTCCGGTAAAATGGATAACGATGCCGGAAAATCCGGTCAGTCAAAAGAAACTATAGCAATTCTTGGAATAAAATCAGGAGAGTTCTTAAGGGAACTGATTGAAAACAAAAAAGTAAAGTTAGTTCCCGAAGAAAATTATGAAGATAAAGATAGATATGGCAGGTTATTAAGATATGCTTATCTTGAGGACGGAACATTTGTTAATGGAAAGATAGTAGAAGAAGGGTACGCGCAGGTTTACAGAAAATTCGATCTTTCCAAAAAGGACCTGCTGCTGAGGTTAGAAGAGGACGCACGTAATAAAAAACGGGGTTTGTGGGGTGAAGTAGAGGGTACTAAACAATTCACTAAATAATAACTTAGTGTCCTTAGGTAACAATTTTGAAAAAATTTCCCGACATCTTTTATATATTGGTATTATTTTTAAGTAATTAAGATACTCAATACTTTTTTATAAATTTAATATCATTTAAAAATGAATTCAAACATCAGACCCGGTTTAGGTTTCTTTTTGGCTGTAATGGTTGCTATACTTACAGTATTTGGCTGCGGAAAGTTATCCGAAATGGTGGATAAAGGAGACAAGCTGTATTTCTGCGAGCAATATGTTTCTTCAACGGATAATTGTATTGGTGAGAGCACTAAGTATACTACCGGTACTTTAACCGTAATGGCTAAGCTTGAAAAACCTATTGGAGTAAGAAACGTAAACATCAATATTACCGATAAATCAAGCGGAAAAGCCGTTGAGACATATCCATATACCGTTTCTACAGATATGGATTATATCTATTTTGACGGAGTTAAATTCTCCGAACCCGGCACTTATAAAGTCAGTCTGTTGAAAGAAGACGGTACAGTCGTAGTCAGCAATGAGATCGAGATAATTAAGTAGAATTAAATTCTTAGCGTTAGTTTTAAAGGGGCTTAAAGCCCCTTTTTTGTTATCGGGCATTAGTATTTTTCGGTCATTACAATTGTCGTAAAAAATTATTATATTTATTGATACCTGATTTTAGGTCAGTTAGATAGAGCAAGGAGCAGACAATGGCGAAATCAAAAAAAATCCTTGAAACAGCAATAACCTTTGATGACGTCCTGCTCGTGCCCCAAAAGTCCTCAGTACTTCCAAGAGAAGTAAGCCTCAAGACAAAACTTACAAATAAAATCGAGCTTAATATACCGATCATTTCATCGGCTATGGATACCGTGACCGATTCGGAAATGGCTATTGCAATTGCGCGTGAAGGTGGAATTGGAATAATCCATAAGAATATGGCAATAGATCTCCAGGCCAGCCAGGTAGACAAGGTAAAAAGAAGTGAGAGCGGAATGATAAGAAACCCGGTCACTTTGCCCGCAAATAAAACAATAGGTGAAGCACTAAGGGTAATGGAACAGTATAAAATTTCAGGTATTCATATCGTAGAT
>CALGOI010000357.1 GCA_937959065.1 uncultured Ignavibacteriota bacterium
AAATTCACCGTTTGTTGTGTTTCCATTATTTATCCCAGTGGGTCCGCCAAAAGTGCCATTTTGATTGATATTCTGTGCGTAAATACCACCAATGTCCTGACGGCCGTCATACCAGGATAACATCGACATTCCGGAATTATTAATTGTTCCGACGATATTGCCCTTGCTGCTGGAGGAGCTTCCGGGAGTTATTATTCCTCCCCATTGCATTACTCCGCTCGGTCCTGTTTTAAGGGCTTTAATGTTATTGTTGCCGGAACCAATGCCGAGATTAAAATACAAATGAATATTAGTATCGAGGGCTGCCGCTGTCATAGTGATGACTTCGTCGCTTCCCAGGGGAAGGAACACTTTCCCATTATCGGTCCACTGTCTTACTCCCGAGGAATTAAACTTCTGCCCGTACACTCCCTGCATGCTCTGGAGGCTGTTGGTGTGTTTCCAGAACATAAACGTTTCACCGGTGGACGGTGCAAAGGCTATTGCAGCAGAAAATTTGTTAGTAGCTGCTTCAGTCGATGAGGCGGATCCGTTAACCGGAAACTGCGCCACCCCGGCTGAATTATAATGCTGTACGAATGATGTTTGTGTATTTGTGCTGTTTCTGTCATCCTGCCATAAGTAAAACGCTCCGTTGTTTCCGTCCGGGTAGATGCTCGGCACAAAGAAGCCGGAGACATTGCCAAGATGATAGACAGTATCCTGAGTACCATTCCAAACGGGTGATCCTGAAGAGTTGAACTTTTGTGTAAAGAGCCTGTAGTTACCGGGGCTGATAAATGTGCCGGTATATTTTGACCACATCATTATAACGCTGCCGTTATCCGACGGTACAAGAGCGGGGTAGGTGAATGTCTCACCCGGTCCGCCGGCAAGTTTAATTGGTCCGGAGCCCCATTGTTTTGCCCCGACGCGGTTTAGCATTTGCATAGCAACTTTCTGCGGGTTAGTAGCCCATATCCATGTAAAGACATAGTTACCTTCAGAAGTCTGGACGACCCTGGGATTTGGCTGGAATGTACCGGAAGAATCGGTGAGGGTGACACCGTTTGCACCCCAGAGGAAAGTGCCGGCGGGGCTTATTTTATAAGCGAAAGGATTAACATTACCATTACGTATGTCCGTGAAAACTATAATCGCGTTATTACTGTCATCAGTTATCATATCGTAATTAACCAGGGAGCTGTTTTGCGAATTTGAGCTTATCAATAAACCGTCCACCGCGAATTGAGGTACTCCGGCTGAATTATATCTTTGGAGATACACATCGAAGTTGCTGGAGCGGTGATCGAACCAGACAATGTAACATCCTCCGTCGGAAGTTCTCGATATCTTAGGTAGAGTCTGCTGACCGCCAAGGTCGGAAACTTTTAAGTTAACATTGGGATCGGATGACCATTGCGAGTATAGTGGTAAAATACAAACGAGCATTAATACCGCGGTAATAATAATCTTTTTCATGGATGAGTAAATTAGTTAACATAAATATAGGTATAGTGAAATATTATTAAAGCATAAAACACTGTGTAAACATAGAGGTTGGTTACTTAAACTTGATCTTTCTCATAGCGAAGGAACACATTTTGAGTAGGAGCCATCCGTCGCGGAAGCGGCTTATATTGGTGTCACCGTAAACCCTCTCACCATAACGGATGGGTATTTCAACCATTTTAAGATTGAGTTTTGCTGCTCCGAACAGCAGGTCGAAATCGCCGAACGGGTCGAAATCGCCGAAGTATTTCCGGTTTTCGATTAGCTTTTGATAATCAGACCTGAACATTACTTTTGTACCGCAAAGGGTATCGGTGATACGCTGGTCCAGGAGGAAGCTAAACATTTTACTAAAAAAGATATTCCCAAGTTTGTTAAGGGGGCGCATAGCTTTGTCTTTCATCTGGTAAACGAGACGTGTACCGTTTATGAACTCACCTTTTTCTTTTCGGAGTGCATCGTAAAACTTCGTAAGGTCTTCAGGTGCAACGGTCATATCGGCGTCCAGGATCATCAATATGTCGCAATTTGCATTCTCAAAACCCTTACGAACCGCATTGCCTTTTCCTTTGCCGTCCTGGCGAAAAAGTTTGATGTCCTTATCCGGATTAGATTTTATGACTTCCTCGATTTTTCCGTAAGTATTGTCAGTGGAATTTCCTTCAACGAAGATGATCTCCGTATGGCTGCCGAGCGGAGGAATGCGCTTAACGATCTCTTCGATATGTCCCTCTTCGTTACGGCAGGGCACCTGTACAGTTACGGAGTACTCTTTTGTGATTTGGTCATCCTGTTTGAAGTTTGCTATAACATATCCTATAAGGCAAAACCGTTTAAGGATAGGGAGTTTCGCAAGGAAGCTGTTAAAGAAAGTAGAGATGAGAGGAATCTTCTTAGGGAAAAGGAGTAATGAACCGCGCTTATAGACTTCGTAATCAGTCAGGTAAAGCAGATTCTGTATTTCATCAATGTACAACCAGTTCTGTTCGCCTTCCTTCATTTTAAGGTGTAAAAATGAACCGATTTTTAGTATGGGATTCCAGAAGTAATTGTAATAGGTAACGATAATTTTAGTGCGGTTGTGGGAAAATTTATTTAAGTGTTTAAAAACACTTTGTATATCGTCCAGCGAGCCTATAAGGTCGGAACAAATTATATAATCGAATTTTTCCGCTTTTGAAGCAAGTTCCTCCATTGAGGAAGCATTCTCAACATCGATACAGTGGAAATCAAGTGTCGGATAACGTTTTTTAGCTTCATCAATAAGAAACGGGTTAAAGTCTATACCCATGCCGCGTGAAGGCTTTACGGCGTTTAATGTATCACCTGCAGCGCACCCGACTTCGAGTACGGATGAGCCTTCCGGTATGGTGAACTTAAGGAGCTTCTCTATTGAGTCATAGTAATACTTATTTCGCTTTCTCCAGTAGAGCCTGTCATCTGCAAATTTTAAGCTTTTCGGATGGATATGTTTATTATCTTTGGTCAATTATCCGCCTTTGAATAATAAATAAAATTCCGAAGCCCACACTCCAATAAGAAATAAGCTGAATGCTCCCGCGAGGAGTTTCCGTGTCAGAGTCATTTCGGAAAAAATGTTTCTTCCGAGCGAAAGGGATTTAACCGTACCAATAATAAAGAACGGTACCAGGACATAATGATACCGCGCCAGGGCAACAAATATAAAAATAGTAACCATCCACATAATGACAATTCCATAAAGGAAGAATGTGTTTTTCCGTATAGCGAGGAGTCCCCACGTACCCAAAAGCATAACAAGGAAATACGGTAAGTTAACAACAGCATTAAAAAGGGGATTTGCTTCACGGTATAACTCTGTGGACGTCTGTCCTTCCCCCGGGTCATTCATAAAGTAAAGTATTATCATTCGTTCACTCGAGAAAAGGTATCCGAGTTTTTTCACACCTGTGATCAGCCACTTGTGCGGATTATGCACCGCGTAATCTATGCCGCGTCTGTAGAACTCCTTATCGCGCTTTACCTCATCTGTTTCGTTAAAAAGCGGGTCGGATTCTTCGATCTTGTAGTACCATGAACCTGTTGCATCGGGATTGCTGCCGGACCAGAATGTGAACCCTCCCTGTGTAGCGAGTGAGAATGTTCCCATGGTTGTCTGGTTGCGTACAAGCCATGGAGCAAGGACTATAAAAACACCGACAATAAAAATGGAAGAGTATTTAATTGATCGTGTGAGATTATCATTTAAGAGTTCTTTCCTTTTAATCAGGAAAAATAAAGGGACAAGTATAATGGATAGCGCGAAGGATGTCCTGACCATAATAGCTGCTCCCCAAACAAGTCCAAGCCAGAAAGTATTTTTAGGCATATTTCCGCAGATACATAGATATAGTAATGTCATCTGCAACAGACAGAACAGCGGCTCCGTTAAAATTGTCTGGCTGAAAAGAATATTAGATGGAAAGAATGAAAATATAGCAACAGATATCAGGGCGTGTTTTTTATCGAATAGCTTCAAAGAAATTAAAAAGAATAGCAGAGCGGAAACTATTTCGAATAAGGATTGAATTACTTTAACAAAAACCTGGTCTGAACCGAATACATAATAAACGCCGGCAAGGAAGATAGGGTAGCCGGGAATGAGGAGAGCGGTTGTGCTGCCCTCGAATGAGTATTCACCTTTTTCAACGAGATTCTTTGCCAGTGCATCATAAACCATGCTGTCCGAGCGGAGCTCGACGTGGACGGTAAAAGCCAGCACAAGTTTTATTACAAAAGCGAGAGCCAGAATCGATGTCAGTACATTTTTATCTTTCTTTGTAAGTGTGCTTAGAGCTTTCATTTTTATTTCTTTTGTGAAACTACAACAATGCCTGTTCCTTCTTTATTATCGGTTTTTACGTCCAGCCACATGAGTATCAGTACGAACCATAATGTAAAAAGATAATAAAAAGGGAGTACAAGTATCATGAGTTTTGACTTTCCTGCCATCAGGATAGGGTACTTAATTCCCCAGCGCCATGATATTGTGCCGTATTTACCGTAGGAATAGAGGAATTCCGTTACATCCATTCCAGCGGAATTGAGTTTTTCAGTAATGTCCTCACGGGAGTATCCCAGGCGCGCGTGTTCCTCGATGAAGCTTTCATCGTCCTCTGAATGCGCGTCACTGCCGCCGAGATTTGAAGGTGTGTTAACGAGCAGCTGACCGCCCGGTTTCAGTGCGTTGGCAAAATTCTTAAAAACAGTCCGGTCGTCTTCGATGTGTTCCATAACATCCACGCATAGAATGAAATCGAATTCGTTGTCGTAGCTAATTTTAGTCAGGTCAGCTATTTCGAATTTAATTTTATCCATACCGCGCTTCCTGAAGAAGTACCGGCAGTCTTCGATCTGTTCTTCTTTTACATCTACAGCGAGAATTTCAGCATCCGGAAAGCGTTTAGCAAGGAAGTAGGTGTATTGCCCGAAGCCCATCCCCGCGTCGAGAATGCGAAGTTTAGCTCCTTTTGGATAGAGTTTCCTTATCTCTTTGCGGACATGCCATGAACGAAGGAACATGAGGTCCAGGAGGAAGTAAAAAATTTTTCGCAGGAAAGTGTTCCTAGATACTATATCACCAAAAACTTTTTTTACCGGATCGTACTGCAATGTTATAAAATTTAATTCTTAGAAATGGATGTTAATTCTTCAATGTCCTTTACGAAATTATCCCAGTCATATTTTTTCTTCTCTTCGGCTGTGTTAGCAGAAAATGTTCCTTCAAGATTATTGTTATAAAATTTATTGACGGCATCTGTAATGGCCTCAGGATCTTCGGGCTTTATTACAAAACCTGTCTTGCCATCGATGACCGATTCAGCAAGTCCGCCTACATCAGTCGCGATAACCGGTTTATCGTAATAATATGCTACGTGGGTGATGCCGCTCTGTGTTGCGGATGAATAGGGGAGTAGCACAACATCCGAAGCTGAGAAAAAATACCGGACCCGTTCATTGGGGACAAAGTCCGAAAGTACAATGACGTTATTCTCAAGACCGAGTTGTTTTATTTTATCCCTGTATTTATCTTCATCATCATAAAACTCACCGACGACGAGAAGTTTAACATTGTTCTGTTTTAAAATTCCCGGCATCGCGTCGAGAAGATAAATAAGTCCTTTGTACTTTCTCACGTATCCAAAGAACAACAAAACTTTATCATTTTCCAGATCAACACCATATTCTTTTTTAATGAACTGTTTCGCTTCATTCTTGGGGAGTTTGTCACCAAAGATATTATAAATCGGATGAAATGAAACTTTATATGGCTTACCCTTTGAGAATTTCAGCAAGTCATCTTCGACACTTTTTGACTGCACGAGAAAATAATCCACCTGGCTGAAAGCAGCCCGTGTAAGCAATTTATCACCAAATCGTTTTTCATGCGGTATAACATTATCGCAAATAAAAAGTACTTTAGCTCCTGATCTTTTTTTGGCAAAATATGATATAACGGCGAAACATGGTGCAAAAAAAGGAATCCAGTATCGGAATATCAATAGATCGGGGTTCTCTTTCCGGATTCTTCTTCCAACTGAAATCCAGTTGAACGGGTTAATAGAATCAATCGAGATAATATTCCTTTCGGACGGTACTTTTGCCAGTTCGTCGCCTTTTTCCTCCTGGGTTTTGCCTGGGAAGAGTAATTTTGGATATTGTCGAATAAATGAGTAAATTTTTACGTCGTATTTCTTGTTAAGATATGAATATAGGATAGCATTAAGCTGAGCAAAAGCACCGCGCATAGGGTATGCTGTACCGACGATTATTATCTTCATATTTGCATTACAAATGCCTAATATAAAGTTATTTACCTTTAATTGTAATTCAAATTAATGATATAGAGGTCTCCTTTAGAGGGATCGAATGCCATGAATTTTTATAAAAACATAGTTTTAAATATAAAAATACTGCCATTGTTATTGATTTTATGAATAAAATAGCTAATATTTGATGCGAGCATATGATAAATTTAAATTAATAATTACCATACAAAAAACCTCCGGTATAGATACACTTCTACTTCATTATCTCAAACTTTACAAAGGAACCGTAAGATGTTAAAAAGAACATTTTTCTTTATAGCGATTTTCTGTTTAATCTATTCATCTGTCATTGGCCAGGCAAGGAAATGGGAGACATTTACATCGATGAAAGAGATAAAGGACATTGCAGTTGTACCCAGTACAAATGAGGTATACTGTGCCACCAGCGGTGGTTTATTTGAAGTAGATATGTCCACAGGAACGGTAAAAAGAAAGTTTACAAATGTTGACGGCTTATTGAGTGTTCAGCTTCTTTCCGTAAAAGAGGACGATCGAAACAGGTTATGGATCGGTGCTTCCGACGGTTCCATCTCTATCTATGAATATCAGACAGGTACCTGGAAATATATTTTTGATATAAAGAACTCAAATGAGTCCGATAAATCCATAAATGATTTCCTGTTATTTAATAATTTTATGTATGTAGCGACGGGTTATGGTATTCAAAAAATATCAACAGTGGATCTTAATTTTGTTGACGCTCCTTATTCACAATTAGGGAGTTTCCCGGCCAATGTTACAAAAGTTAACAAACTGGATCTTCTCGGAAATATGCTGTTTGCAGCAACTGAGGCAGGAATTGCATACGCTTCAAACATTAACTCAAACCTTAATAACCCTGCTTCCTGGACAAATTACAATATAGTTCCGATGAATGTTGACGTAGTGGCTCTTGAATCATTTGACAACAAAATTTTTGCCGGTTCTCCTCAGGGTCTTCAATATTTTGACGGACAGTTCTGGAATTTTTATCCAAATTCAAATATACAAAACGCAATAATAAGATCAATAACTTCTACCGGAAACCGTATATATATAGCAACAGATAGTAAGGTATTTACAGCAGTAAATTCCGACCTAGGAAATGTTACACAGTTTGGACAGGATGGGAATTATACAGATCTGGATATTGATCTAAACTCAAATCCAATAATTGGTACTACAGGTAGTGGTGTTGGTGTCAGTATTAATTCAAATTATGTATATACTTCCCCTAATGGACCAAACATAAACAGTTTTGTAGATATCGAATTTGACGAAGAGGGCAGACTCTGGTCCTGTGGTGGTGAGATTCCTAATGCGGGTTTTTACAGATATGATGGTTCAACCTGGGAATCTTTTACAGTACAGAACACTCCGAATATAGGTTCCAGTAATGATTTTAGGAAAATAGTCAAAGCTGACAGCCGGATGTGGATTTTATCTTTTGGCGGCGGCGCAACTTTATATGAGAACAACGTTTTTACGAATTTTAACCCTTCAAATTCAAATTTGCCTCCAAGCGGTCCCAACACAAATTTTTGTGTTCCAACATGCGGTACACTGGATCTAAATGGAAACTTTTGGGCAGGGTTTTGGGTGGTTAATAACGGTTTGAATCCTGTTAGTGTTTTTGCCGGCGGACAATGGTTCCAGATACCAATTCCCCCTGTAGGTCTAAACAGCGGACTGGATGAGATGGCAGTTGATGAGTTTAATACTAAGTGGTTTGTAGCATCGCTCAATGCAAACAGGCTATACTATTATAATGAAAACGGAACTTTGAACAACCCCTCTGATGATATCTATGGATTCTATTCGGCGAATGAGTTTTCAACGGATATAACAACTTTGAATGATATGGAAGTTGACAAAAATGGAGAAGTTTGGGTAGCTACTAATAACGGAGTTTTTATAATAAGTAATCCAGTAGCGGTCCTGCAAGGTCAGAAACCACAACCTCGTAAAATGGGAATAATATCCGGTAATTTGATCGTTCCTTTTACAGAAAGCAGTTCGTCTATTGCAATTGATGAGTTAAACAATAAATGGGTTGGTACAACAACAAATGGTGTTTTCTATTTATCTGAGGATGGTACTACTTTATTTGAGCAGTTCAATTTAACCAATAGTCCGATTTTAAGCAATAATATAGTTTCTATTGGCGTAAACCCGGCAGATGGCAGGGCATATTTCGGGACCAACAACGGATTATCGTCTGTTAATACTGATGCTGTACAGCCGCTTGCAGAATTTTCAGATATAATTTGTTCACCAAATCCATATTTGCTTCCTTCGAGCGTGGATCTCAGGATAGATGGACTGGTCGAAGGATCCAGCATAAAGATTGTCACTCTGACAGGGGATGTAATTGCAGAGTTTGAATCGCCGGGGGGAAAGATCGCGACCTGGCATAACAGCAGAAGTGTAAATCTGGCTTCAGGAATTTACATGGTGATAGCATTCAATAAAGACGGCAGCAAGGTTGGCGCCGGAAAATTTGCAGTAATAAAAAAATAAAGGCAATGCTTGTAATTCCCGTAATCGACATTAAAGACGGTAAGTGTGCAAGAGTATTTGAGGGGCACAATCAACTATCAGACTATTATTGCGAGAGCCCTCTCAAAGTGGCACGGTTGTTTAGAAAGGAGAATTTTAAAACTATCCACATAACCGATCTCGATGGCGCTATAAACGGTGAATTAAGGAATTACGCTATAATTAAGGAGATAGTCGATACGGTTGGCGTGCCAATCCAGCTCGGGGGTGGTGTAAGAAATTTTGATAATGCTAAAAGGCTGATCGAAGATCTTGGTATTTACCGGTTGGTTTTAGGAACTGCAGGAATTACAAATCCACAACTTGTTGAGCAGATACTGAATACATATTCTCCGTCAAAACTTGTTATATGTATTGATGAAAAGTTAAATGATGTTGTCAAAAACGGCTGGCTTGAATATTCCGGTATTGCCCCGCTTGAATTTGCCAGGAGAATAGATGCAATGGGGGTACAAAGAATTATTTATCAGGATGTAACAAGAGTCGGTAATTTATCCGGCCCTCATATTGCGAGACTGAAAGAACTTGGAGAGAATACTAATCTTAAAATTACTGCTGCAGGGGGAGTAGGTAATTACAAACATCTTAAAGAACTGCAGGACTTAAAAGACTATGGAGTTGATTCTGTTATGATATCGAGAGGAATTTATGAAAATTGTTTCCCCTGTCAAAATATATGGAGAGATGTTGAAAGAATGGACATATCACTTGACCTTCCTAAAGTTTAATTTATCTGGATAATATCCAAAACCCGAAACCCTTCCGAATATTCATAATCAGGTGAATATTTAGCAAGATTTTCCTTGAAGTACTCCATAAACTCATCAAAATTAGGCAGCTGGGATTTGTAACATCCCAAAACGTCAATTTTGTATTGCATGTCTTCTGTTATATCAATAAAAAAATTTGGTTTGTCAGAACCATATAGAAACAGCTTGGAAATCCTGTGGGGTTTTCCCTGTTTTGAATATATGAATGAATTTTTAGCTGCAAAGCAGGCATCAAAAACAGACTCGGCTGCAACCCGATGATCTCTATGAAAAAGATTTAAATTAGAGAAAGTTTTATTGCCGGGGTCGAATGAAAAGATAATCTCCGGTTTGATCTTTCGTATTAATGTAACAAGGTCTTTTCTTAAATCCTCGTCGTATTCGAGAAATCCGTCACGGTAATTCCAGAATATTACTTTTTTTACACCGATCATTTCAGCAGCTTTGAGTTGTTCTTTTTTACGGGCTTTGATTCTTTGTGCTTTGTTATATCCTTTGAGTTTGAAACCATTTTCACCGTTTGTTATGATAAGGAAATAAACGTCATAACCCTCTGAAATCAAACGCCTTAGCATTATCGTGCTGGTAAACTCAAGGTCATCAGGATGTGCTGCGATTGCAAGTACTCTCTTTGTTGACGTTTTTGCCAAGGGCGGGTTAATTTTTCGTTATTTTATAAATCTTATCATCGCCCTTTGCCGGGTTTCCTCTTCCATCCATATTACTTGTTCCAAAATAGATGGCTCCGTCAGGTCCTTCAATAACATCTCTTATTCTACCGAAGTTAATATCGGACATTTTTTCATATCGTAATACTTTTGACGGCTCATCAGGATCGACTTCGACTCTTATGATTCCTCTTCCTCTCAGACAGCCAAAGAAAAAGTTATTCTTGAATTGAGCAATAGAGTCGGAAGAGTAGAACATTCCCGAAGCAGGTGCTTCAGCAGGTGTAAATACAAGAACCGGAGCTATCATTCCTTCCCTGTTATTCTCATGGGATACAAGCGGCCATCCGTAATTTCCACCTTTTATGATAACATTTACTTCATCTCCACCTCCCGGACCATCAAAACCGGAAGGTCCGTGCTCCGTTGAATATAGTATGTCTGTTCCAGGGTACCAGTAGATACCCTGAGAATTTCGATGTCCGAAGCTCCAAACCGGATTACCCGAATAAGGATTGTCTTCCGGAATGGTACCATCAGGATTTAATCTAAGTAGTTTCCCATATAAAGTATTCAGGTCCTGAACTTTTTGTCTCTCACCGGCATCACCGGTCGTAATATAAAGCTTTCCATCAGGTCCAAACTTTATACGGCATCCTGCGTGATATCTTAGTGCAGGCAAATTATCTATGATTATCTTTTCATTTGAAAGCCTGTTTCCTTCATCACGGTATTGTACTACTTTTACCGCCATACCATCATCACTGTCGTAAGCATAGCTTACATAAATTAGCTTATTATTTTCATAATCGGGATGCAGGGTCAGTCCCATAAGCCCTTCCTCTCCATCCGATACTACATCATTAAATACTTTCAAGGGTGTTTCTTTCAGGTTGCCGTTTTCAATTACTCTTAGACGTCCCGGCCTCTCAGTAACCAGTACTCTTTGAGGGGATGTAAAAACTATGCTCCATGGCACTTCGAGATTCTCCGCGAAGACTTCTATTTTATAGTCCACCGGTTCAGAATGAACCACCTTTTCCTGTTCGTCATTTAATACTTCCTGCTGAGGTTTATCATTTGAACACGCAAAAAGATTAATTATGGTAATTAGGAATATCGATAATGTTGTCACTTTCATTTCAAATTTTTATTAAAGGATTATAACTATAGTAACCAAATCAGTCTAATAAAGTTTAATTTTTATATACAATTTTACCCTTTTTGATAACGTAATTTATTGTATTAACACCGAAATGATAAACCAACTCTTTGTAATTTTTCATATCCATGACAAGCATATCTGATTGTTTCCCGATTTCTAACGATCCGATTTTATCCTGCTTATATATTGCGCAGGCACTATTATATGTTACGGCATTAATAATCTCTTCCACCTTCATCTTTAATTTTGAAGAGGCTAAAGACATGATAAACTGCAAATTTTCGGTCATGCAGCTTCCCGGATTAAAATCTGTCGCGAGTGCCACAGGCACATTATTTGAAATCAACTCTTTAGCGGGCTGATATTTAATGTCAAGGAAATATGAAACGCCGGGAAGCATTGTTGCAATCATATAATTTCTTTTTGACGAATTAAATTCAGAAAGAGCTTTAATACCATTCCCGTCAAGCATCTCCAAATGGTCAACAGATATGGCTGATTGTTTAATTGCTGCTTCTATACCGCCAATCACATTAAACTGCTCGGTATGTAATTTTGGTATTAACCCAAATTGTTTTCCCGACGACAGAATCTCAATTGTCTCAAGCTTATTGAAGTACCCTTTTTCGCAAAACACATCAATAAATACAGCAAGCTGTCTTCTTGCAATTTCCGGGATCATCTTATAAAGAACTACTTGTATGTATTCTTCTTTGCTTATTTCAGGAGGGACCGCATGCGCTCCCAGAAAAGTAGGTATTATATCGAGGTTGTACTTATTCTTTGCAGCAAGTTCGTTAATTACCGTCAATATTTTCATTTCATTCGAAAAATCAAGACCGTAGCCGGATTTGGCTTCAAGAGTTGTTGTACCATAGCGAACAAAGTTTTTTAATCGTGATTCACCTAATTCTTTCAGGATAGCTTTTGAAGATCTTCGAACTGCTTTAACTGTATTAAGTATGCCGCCTCCCCTGGATGCGATCTCCTGGTAGGTAGCGCCTGCTATACGCATTTCATATTCATTCTCGCGTTCCCCCGCAAAAACAAAATGTGTATGAGAATCCACAAACCCGGGCATAACGACTTTACCGGAACAGTCGATCTCGTCAGTTATTTTTAAATCTGACTTTTGAAGAAATTTTAATAATGAATTGCTGTCACCTATAAATTCGATTTTCCCTTTATTCGAAAAAACATTTGCATTCCGAACAACCGCTATATCAGCCAAAGCTTTTCCTTTTTTAGGTAAAGGATTTTTTGCCTGGCATGTCACAAGCTGGGAAATATTCTTTAAGAGAAGAGGCATTTCAGTATGTTTAAAAATGTAAATCTATGCCGTAAGTTCGGGTTCAAGGATAATTTCCTTGTGGGCAGCGACTTCATCTATCCTCCAGCACGCTGCAGTGTGGTTATTACCTACCTTTTCCAATGGAGGCTGTTCATTCCAGCATTTCTCTATGGCAAACTTGCACCTTGTGCAAAAATGACAGCCTTTTGGGAAGTTTGTCGGTGCCGGGACATTACCTTCAATTGTAGTAAGTTTTTCTTTCCTGTTTTTCGCTTTAGGGATTGAATTCATCAATCCTATGGTATAAGGATGTTTTGGATTCTTAAATATCTCTCTTACCGGTCCGTACTCAACCACCTTTGATGCATACATTACGCATACTTTGTTCGATACTTCTGCTATTACCCCGAGATCGTGAGTGATCATTATTACACCCATACCCATCTCTTTTTGTAGTTTATTTATTAATTCAAGGATCTGCGCCTGAAGGATTTCACGCTGGGCTGTGGTTGGTTCGTCTGCAATGAGTATCTCCGGGTTACAGGCTAATGCGATCGCGATCATGACCCTTTGTCTCATTCCTCCTGAAAGCTGGTGCGGATATTCGTTATATCTTTGCTCGGGAGCAGGTATTCCAACAAGTTTTAACATTTCGATAGCTTTCTCTTTAGCCTGCTTTTTGTCGAGGTTCTGATGAAGCATAATGACTTCTTCTATCTGGTCACCGCATGTAAAGACGGGATTCAGTGATGTCATTGGTTCCTGGAATATCATGCCAATGTCATTTCCCCTGATGTCTCGCATCTGTTTTTCAGACATTTTAACGATATCTTTTCCCTTAAACAGGATCTGTCCTCCAACGATTTTACCGGGAGGATCAGGAATCAAACGCATGATGGAAAGAGCAGAAACAGATTTACCACACCCTGATTCACCTACAATGCCAAGGGTTTCGCCCATTTCAAGGTCATAACTGACGTCATCTACTGCTTTAGCCACACCGTCATCGGTATAAAAAAATGTTTGGAGATTCTTTACTTCAAGGAGTTTTGACATGTATTTTAGAGTAATTTACCAAAAATTTAAACTAATTATGTATTTGTTTCAAGTAAGATTGGAAACTTAATAAATATAATACTTATTTCGTATATAATAATTGAGACATTAAACTACATTTATAATTGAGTTAAAATAGCTTATAATTTCAAACAAAAGCGATAAAAACCACATAAATGAAGATAGGTATTACTTGTTATCCAACCTACGGAGGCAGCGGTGTTGTTGCGACTGAGCTTGGGAAGGCTTTAGCTCTAAGAGGTCATGAGGTTCACTTTATTTCATATGCTATTCCTACACGCCTTACGGCGTTCGTCGATAATATTTTTTATCACGAAGTAGAGATGTACAGTTATCCGCTATTCGAATTTCCATTATACAGCCTGGCACTAACCAGTAAAATGGTAGAGGTTGCAAAAATAAATGAACTTGACCTTATTCATGCTCATTATGCCATTCCACATGCAGCAAGCGCTTACCTTGCAAGAGAGATACTTAAACGCGAAAATAATACTGAAAAAGAACTGAAGGTTATAACTACTCTTCATGGTACCGATATTACTCTGATCGGACTTGAACCAAGTTTCCTCCCGACGATGAAATTCAGTATTGAACAATCAGATGGAGTAACAGCAGTTTCCAATTTCCTTGCAGACAAAACCAAAACAAGTTACCAGGTACAGAAGGATATTGAAGTGATTCCAAACTTTATAGATACCGAAAAGTATAAACGAATGGACAACGAGCATACGAAATGTTTCAGAGAAAAGTTTGCTCCTGATGGTGAAAGAATACTAACTCACATTTCGAATTTCCGTCAACTAAAACGTGTACAGGATGTGATAAAAGTGTTTGCTGAAGTAAATAAAGATGTCCCGTCCAGGCTTTTATTGATAGGTGACGGCCCTGACAGGAGTGAGTGCGAAAGGCTGGCAAGAGAACTGGAAATCTTTGACCTGGTTAAATTTATGGGTAAGCAGGATATGCTGGTAGAGCTATTGTCCATCTCCGATCTATTCATAATGCCGTCACAGTCAGAGAGTTTCGGATTATCGGCGCTTGAAGCAATGAGCTGCAGTGTCCCGATAATATCCACAAGTATCGGTGGTTTGCCTGAACTTAATGTGCATGGGGAAACAGGTTACATCGCGGAAATAGGGGATGTGGAAAGAATGGCTAAATATGCAATCGAGCTTTTAACAAATAAGAAGAAATACGAGTATTTTAGTAAAAAGGCAAGGGAAAGAGCTTTAAAGTTCAGAGAGGAAAATATTGTTCCGCTTTATGAAGATTTTTACGAAAAAATTGTAGCAGAAAATAAAAAAGAGCAGGTTATCGAATAACCTGCTCTCTAAATTTGTAAAACCTTCCAATATTATTTTATCAACATCATTTTCTTTGTTTGAGTAAATCCACTCTCAGATTTAAGCGAGTAGAAATATATCCCACTTGAAAGATTTCCTGCATTAAAATCTGCAGTATATAATCCCGGGCTTAATACGCCGTTTACAAGTGATGCGACTTCCTTACCGGTTATATCATATATCTTTAAGCTTGTCAATCCTTTAACCGGAATAGAAAACTCGATCTTTGTAGATGGGTTAAATGGATTCGGATAGTTCTGCTTGAGAACAAATGTTTCCGGGTTAATTGAGTTATTTACAGTTACTCCGGTTAGTGTATTAACCGCTAATGATGTCTTATAGAGGTTCAGACGTCCTTTTGAAACAGTTGAATCTAATCCTATACCTGTTAAAGTATCCACGTTAGCAAGCATAATCTGTTTGAATAATAAAGCAATAGAATCCGGATTTGTCTTTGCCAGCGCAATTAAAGACGGGTGAGCGGCTGCATACATTAATCCTACTGAACCTGCTACATGTGGTGTCGCCATAGATGTACCTGTCGAAGTTCCGTAAGCATTTGATGGATTTGTTGATAATATGCTAGTTCCAGGAGCGCCAAGATCGATTGTAGTTAAGCCATATGATGAGCCTGTATTACGTATATCGTTTCTGGTTGTATTTGTAACTGCGATCATAAAATCGCTTGGACACGCAGTTGGAATGTCACTGGTTACATCCACATTCGAATTATTATTCATTGTCGCAGCGGCGCTTAAAATTCCCTCGACTCCCAGTGAGTCATAATAAGCACACCATAAAGGAAAGTTTGAAGGCAATCCGAAATTAACTCCAAAAGATGAATTTGTGGCAACTACATACGCACCTTTGGTACCGTTTGTTTGATTGTATAATTGTCTTTGCCTGTGAGCATATCGGTAAGCCCTTAATACTGTTGCTTCAGATGATGATGAACCCTGGATTGCCATCACTTTCACATTCCAGCTTACACCGGTTACACCCAAATTGTTGTTTCCTATTGCACCTACAGTTCCGCTTACGTGAGTCCCATGCTGACTGGATGTAATATTGCCATTATTGTTATATGCATTCCACCCATTGACATCATCTACATAACCGTTAGAATCATCATCGATGCTGTTGCCGGGTATTTCGCCCCAGTTTTTCCAGTAACTTCCATCCTGATGAGTAATGAAAAAACCTCCGTCAATGACTGCAACCACAATTGTATCTCCCTGCGGTGTCAAACCTCCTGTTGTAAAATCCCATGCCTCAGGAGCGTCGATATCGGCATCAACTGTTCCTCCGGATTGACCGGTATTATGCAATCCCCACATTTCGTTAAATCGTGTATCATTAGGGATTGTTATTCTTTCCTGGACTTTGTGATTGAATTGAACAATTGCTGCTTCAGGATTTCCCATTACAGAAAGTAATACATCTACCGGTTCAGATTTGGTTTTGTCATATTCGAATAACCAGATATTGTATTCTTCTATTACAGGTTCTTTCACATTTAATGAGATATTGTCGTATTGAGAAGTGAACTCTTGTGCATCGACACCGGATTTTAACATAACAAGAAGTTCGCCTTCTATATAATCTTTATCGTGATAAAAGCTAATTGTATTTTTCTCACTTTGAGTAGGTGATGAAATGGATAGGATTATAGCACTAATCACAGCCGCAAAAATCCCCGTAATGAATACATTTCCCCCTTTGTAAAATTTATTCATTTTATAGTTATTAATTAAAAAGATTATATAAGATATAACCTTGGGTATATAATTACAATGTTAATTACGATAAGAAAGTTACTTCAATAAAATCATCTTCTTAATCTCTGAATAATTCCCGGCTTCAATCCTGTAAAAATAAACTCCGCTTGATAGTCCATTGCCGTTGAACTCTATAGTGTAAACCCCTGAAGATAGATAACCATTCCTTAAAATTGTAATTTCTTTGCCGTTAATATCATATACTGATAACTTTATATTACCGGGTCGAGGGAGGGAAAAATCTATTTTGGTGGTTGGATTGAATGGATTTGGGTAGTTTTGTGAAAGGAAATAGCCTTCAGGTATATGTTTGCTGTTTGATACGCTTACTAATGTACCATTAAAACAAATTCCCCATCTGATCAAACTGCCCGTATCGCCCGGTGCATTGTCAGTTATTTTGAGTATCCAATCGCCGTTAATATTGGTATTTGAGAATTTCGACAATGAATCCATACCGTATCGTGTTCCGGGTTTGTAGGTGGGTGGAGATGTAAATGGCTGCATTGAAGCTGTAATGGAATCCATTCTGATAAGTCCATTATCGGAAAGTTTTGTGCCTATGAAGTTGTCAGCGTTTGAACCAAAAGGGTTACCGTTAGCGTTCCCGGGACGACTCATTAAAGTATCAGTAATTCCCTCGTGTGTTAATGTTACGGTAAGGTCTCCTACCCAGGTGTGTTTTAGAGTATCCAGTACTACATTAATATCCCTGAAGGCATCGGAATCTTCGCTGACGAATAATGTATCATATAATACCCCTTGCCCATTATCAGGTATTGATTTGTTTATTCGTCCTCTCATGAAGGAAATCTCACATGTGGAATTTCCATTATCAGACAAGGAATAACATAGTATTGAGGTATTTTGGATCGTAAGTAAAAGTAAAGTATGATTCCCATTCTTTACTATGTTCATTCCGCCGGCATAAGAAGAAGGACTAAGATCATTGAATTCATAGGAATTAATAACCTGGTCAGATAAAATATCAATTTTATGTAAAGTGTTGTATGTGGATATTCCACCACCCTGTGCCCACGCCCAAATAAATGACGAATCTTTTGAGCTTACGCTATCCCATGCAATCCCATACTTTGAAGTTATGGTTGAGCCGCGGGTCAAAGTCCTTTTTATGTTACCTGTTGTATCTACACACCTGATGTTATCTGAAAAATTTGTTATCCAGAAACCTTTTCTATTAGGATCCCAGGATATTCCTCTTACAGTAATCCCCGGAAGTGAAAATTCGGATACAATCGATAAATTTGAATCGAGTTTATATAGTTTATTATCTGCCTTGCCCCCCCATAAAAATTTTTTACCTGATCCATCCGGAGCTTCAGTAATATCCCTGATCTGTCCTGTATAAGGAGGAGAAGATATTGAATCAAGTGTCTTAATATTTGGGTATTGACCCGGTCCCGGGTTTAAAAAAGTAAAGCAAGGGTTATCTAAATTCCAGGAGTTAAGATAATATTTATTATCGTGAAGTATAAATCCTACGGTTCCATTTACAAGCGCCGGATTGGATGAATAATTAAAAACCCATTTTAATGGGAATGGAAAACTTTCTCCACTTGGATGGTTTGGCGGGGAATTTAAATTTGGCGCTAAATCATATTGAGGCTTATTGTCCAAACCCTGAAAACGGAGGGACAATAATACAGCTGATAAAATAAATAAAGAATAGCTAAAACGTTTTAGCCAGATAAACATAAAAATGAAACGTAGAATTTTAAAAAAGAAATTCTCGTTTCATTTATTCAACCCACTATAAGATAAATCAGATTTTATTAAAAAAAAACACCTTTTTTATTTTAAAAGCACCATTTTTTTCGTTTCTGTGAAGTATTTTGAATCGATCTTGTAAAAATAGATGCCTGCAGTAAGATTTTGAGCATCAAAATTTACCGTATGTCTTCCCCTGGAATGAACAGAGTTTACAAGAACCTTAACTATCTGTCCCTTTACATTATAAACGGTAATTTTAATATTCACCGCATCAAGAACATCATAGGAAATTTTTGTGGATGGATTAAAAGGATTTGGGTAATTTTGGCTTAATGAATAAGAAACGGGATTGAATAATGGTTCGGTACCCAATTCTCTTTGTATTGTCTGGGCAGTTTTAAACAAATTCAAGCGTCCGTCGGATAAAACCTTGCCATTGAGCGAAGAAAGCTTGTCCGACCCTTTTAAAAGTGTTTTCTT
Source organism: uncultured Ignavibacteriota bacterium (assembly GCA_937959065.1). GTDB lineage: Bacteria > Bacteroidota > Ignavibacteria > Tepidaquicellales > Tepidaquicellaceae > JAEYVS01. The sequence continues at coordinate 19,180 of CALGOI010000357.1, forward strand.
TATAACCAAAGCCAGTGAATCAGGGTACTCAAGTCCGTATTCCAGGTAGGAAGTGTGGGCAGCCGTATATAATAAACCTATAGTGCCGGTAACATGGGGTGCAGCAAGTGATGTACCACCGGCAGTACTGAAAACATTTCCCGGTGCTGTAGATAGTATTGAAATACCGGGGGCTCCAATATCCACGTTTGTTTTCCCGTATGCTGAACCGGAATATAATTCATCGGATCTTGTTGTACTGGTTACTGCAATCAGATAATCGCTTGGACAGGTTGTGGGTATATCACCCTCTAAATCGACATTGACATGCTGATTCATTGTAGCGGCAATATTCAGTACGCCCTCTTTCCCGAGATAATTGTAAAATTCGCACCAGATAGGATGGTCTTGTGGCCTTCCAAAATCTATGCCGAAGGAGGAGTTGGTTGCAACTATATATGTGCCTTTATTTCCGTCCGTTTCATTATAGAGCTTTCTTTGCTTTAGTATATACGCATAAGCTTTTAAAACGCTTGCCTCATCGATATTCGGATTTGCCTTTATTTGTACTGGTAATATCTTGATGTCCCAGCAGACTCCCGACACTCCAATGTTGTTGTTTCCAATTGCTCCAATTACTCCGCAAATCCTTGTGCCGTGATCGAATGGCTGAATAGAGTCTGTACCTGTGACAGTATTCCAGCCGTTATAATCATCAATATAACCGTTGCCATCGTCATCAATATTATTATTGGGGATTTCTTTTGTATTCTTATGGAACTGCAGATCAATGTGATTTAGGTCGAAACCGTCATCGATAACAGCGATAACAACATCACGTCCGTCTTTTGTTTTACCTCCCGTTGTTATATCCCACGCCTTTAAGGCTTTGATGTCCGCATTTGGAATACCGCCTTCCTGACCTGTGTTGCTTAAACCCCATTGTTCGTCAAAACGAGGGTCGTCAGGAGCGTTTTCCCGTGTCTTTACAACATGATTGTATTGTGCTGCTATAACGTCGTTATTATCCTGTAGAGATGAGAGCATTCTGGATGGCGAGTCGGTTTCAATTATATTATTGTTTGCTTTAATAAGCCAGATGTTAAGTTCTCTGGAAATGATCTCTTTGGTGTAATTGGAAGATTCACTCTTTAATACCCTGTTTATCGGAACGTCACTTCTTAACATCACTATAATCTCATTCCCCAATACGCTGACATTGGAATTGCTAACGACATTTCCTTGTGTTGATGTATTAGAAAACAATAAGGCTGACAAACCGGCAATAAATATTATCCAGACATATATTTTTAGCAGATTACTCATAAAAAAGCTTTGAATATAATAGTGACTATACTAATAAAATAATAATATTAGATTAAAATTTCCAAAATAATTGAAATTTTTAAAGTGATAAAAAATATGAGGTTAACCTATCTTCTTTCGGGTTTGTCTTCTCTGAATTTAAACCCGGGGAGTATTAGGTTTTCACCAGGGATCTTTATCTCGGGGATATATTGACCTACGGGATCTTCTTGTATGATGATTTTGGATACCTGTTCCTCATCGTCAAACTGGATACGCATGTTTTTCCCTTCCGCCCGGTTAACCCCGTTGGCCTTTTCATTTTCGAAGAGATAATAAATACTTTGAGAGCTGCCGGTAACTTCAACAAGATTTATCTTGTCATCCTGAAAATGCATAGTAATGTCGATACCCTTTATCTGGTTGTACCTGTCATAAAATTCATATTCAGCATTTTGAGAAACAACAAATGAATATTTTGATGAAGGGAGTGTCTCAAGCTTTTTTATATAAATAGTCTGGAGCTTCTTCCCGGGAAGATCGGCATAGATGGAATCACCTGTCATTTGAGATTCGTTCTGCCAAACTATCGGCTCTCTTGATAATGATACTTTTTCTGAATCAGCGTAGTAAGTACTTAATCCTGATTTGGAAGAGAAATCGCCTCTTATAACCTCGACGCTGTCGGTTGCAGTGTAATAATCCGGGTCATTGCGGAATGCCTCCATCATTCTGCTGTAAATAAACATCGTATCCTTTCCTTCCTCCGTCTGTATCAGCCGCGCGTTACCGGTTATCTTTGTGTAATTTGTTTTCTCATAGTTCTCGAGGTAATTACCATAGATGATGGTGTTATTGTTTAAACTTTCGATTCTGACATTGCCGGAGGCGATGGATTTCTTTTCAAAAGAAAGATTGGTTAATGTATCTGAAGTGATTATTGTCGAGTCGCTTTCCAGCCGGGCATTGTTATACGCCAGTGACCGCCCCTGCCTTTTAAAAAAATCTACCTTCTCAGCGTTGATTATGGCAGAATCGGTGGTTACCACAACATCACCTTCAGCGAAGGAGTCCTCGGTGTTTCTTAAATAGGTAAGTTTATCTGAAGTGATATCATAGTCACGGTTAACTACATGTACATTCCCATTAAAAACTGCTCTTGCGTCGTTGAAATAATATACACCGGAATTTGCTGTCAGGGTCGTGTTCTGGTCTTTAAGGGTTATTCATCCCTGTTACCCCTTAGGTCGACAAGATTTTCGTCGATGTATTGAGTGGCGGAATTGCAGTAAACAGTTATGTTACCCTGCTGAAGTATGACATTTCCCGATGCTTCCCTAACCGTCTTACCGTTTATTACATTGCCCTGCAGCTGATCGGCATTTTTCAGTTCTACTTTTTCCTGTGAATAGGCTGCAGATACAAATAAAATAAAGAGTACACTATTTATTAAAATCTTTATCACTTATTAAAAGTACCGGTTACTTTGTAAATCTTATAATTTGTAAGATTCTGGTCTGACTCAAAACCAATCCCCTGGATCTCTTCAGTGGGAGTCTTTATGCTTACGAATTGATCCGAATAAACCCTTTGCTCTTTGTTATTCCAGAAGAGTTTATCCGTCTTTAAAATACTTCCTTCCTTGTTTACAACCACCACGCTGTCCTTGATCTCGATGTCTTTTGTAGAATCAAGCACCATCCCGTGTTTCCCCGTTAAAGTTGATACAATCTCCCCGTTCTTATAAAAGTCTACCTGCGCGCCGCTGTCTATTAATATGTAGCCTCTGCCCGGGAAGTGTGCCATGTATTGGGCGTTTAAAATAGCTACTACATTGCCCGAATCCGAAAAGGATACGCTCGAACCCCAGCTTTCCTGGTCCGGTTTATCCTGTGTGCTGATGTCGGTTTTTGGGGGAGCGAACTTATCTTCACATCCGGTTAACGCGGTTATGATAAGTAAAACGAAAAGAATTTTTTGAGGTTTAAAAGCCATTTCAAAGTTTATAATCCTGTCTCTATTAATTTATGCATATGTATCATCCCTGCTAATTTATCTGCCTTATCGGTAACAATAAGCTGTGTGATTTTATTGTCCTCCATGAATTCAAGAGCGCGTTTAGCAAGTATATTGTCCGTAACCCGTTTTGGGTTTGGTGTCATCACGTCTTTAGCTGTTGTATTCTTGAGGTCCATGTTCTTCTCCAGGTAACGTCTTATATCTCCGTCTGTGATTATTCCTTTGATGGATTTCTTGTTAGCCACAACCGCGCAGCCAAGGCGCTTCGATGATATCTCGTATATAACTTCTTTCAGTTTATCGCCTTCTTTAACGACAGGTATATCTTTACCCGTTACCATTATATCGCTAATCTTCAGCAGAAGCTTCCTCCCGAGATTTCCTCCCGGGTGAAATGAAGCGAAGTCCTTTTCCGAGAACCCTCTTTTTTGGAGTAGTGAAATGGCAATGGCATCACCAAGCACAAGTGTTGTCGTGGTCGATGATGTCGGAGCAAGATTATGCGGACACGCTTCCTTCTTAACCGATATATCCAATACTATGTCGGATAGCTTAGCCAGTTCCGACTTGAGATTACCGACCATAGAAATTATCCTTATGTTCAGGGATTTGAAGATCGGTATTAATGTTTTTATCTCGGAAGTGCTCCCGCTCTTTGATATTATTAATACTACGTCATCTTCACGCACTGCACCCAGGTCACCGTGTACGGTATCGGCAGTATGCTGGAATATTGAGTAAGTACCCGTCGAATTAAATGTAGCGACTATCTTCTGCGCTATGATTCCGGATTTTCCCGTTCCCATCACCACAACTTTGCCTTTACACTTATATATTACATCGACAGCAGTATAGAAATCATCGATGAATTTCTTATGTGTAAATCTCTTCTGCAAATCCGTGATCGCAGCCTTTTCGATCTCGATCACTTTCTTTGCATTCCTTATTACCTGTTCTTTGCCTTTTGAAACTGCCAATTTGCGTAATTAATTAGCGTTAAATATCTTGTATAATACTCAGAATATTGGTTTTTTAAAATTACTTTAATTTACTGCATTTTATATGAAAAAAGGTGAAGAATTAGAGATACTTATCGAAGATATGAATGATGACGGGAGGGGAGTGGGACGTACCGATGAAGGTTTCGTGATTTTTACTGATAAAGTAGTCCCCG
>CALGOI010000358.1 GCA_937959065.1 uncultured Ignavibacteriota bacterium
GTACTTTGGAATGTACTTCCTGATCGAAGTTGCATCTTGTTTGTAAAATTATCAAATGAGTTATCTGAAGGTGGAGGATTATACTCCAATCCAAAATATTCTAATCCAATAAGTGAATAAAGTAAACTTGAAATTGATCCTTTAGTACTTTCTATTTCACTTAAATTATCCAGCCACCCATCATACTCCAGCGGGTTTTTCATCATTCGTTCGACGATGGGTAAAAGCAGCCTGTTGTTGTTTGTAGCTGTAGTATCTGAGAAATTGAGTGGGATGGATATATCCTGCTGAGTCAGTCCGCGGTAGCGTATAGCATCGAGTAAGACGGAGTTATTACTCTGTGAAAATAAGGAGTTTGCGGAAAGTGTGGTAAAAATGAGAATTGTTAAAATCCGTCTCAATTGGATACAATTGTCTTTAATTTTATCCTAATAATTAACATTATGATAACATAATTTTTTTGAAAAGATAATTCAATAATCGGCACTTCATTGTGCCTTGGGAGGATATATATGAAGTTCATTTTAAACACCATTTTTGGGTGGGGAATTTTTTTGTTAATTTTTTCAACAGGTAATACACAGACGTTAATTAATACTTATCCTTTTCCGAGCGACCCTCAGTATAATTCTTTCTGGGGAATTACCGAACTAAATGACACTTTGTTCATTGCAACCGATAACAGCGGTGCAATATATAAAGTATCTAAGACAGGAACGGTGCATGGAATTGGTATCACACCACCGGCAACGATAAATTTTAACCACGGACTAAGCTGGGACGGAAGCGGTTTCTGGGTAGCAAGGGCAGCAGGCGGAAACACGAGGAGATTTTATAAACTTGATTTGAACGGAGGTGTTATAGATTCAATTACTATTTCGAGCTTATGGGGTAATTCAACAATTGGTATAGGCGGTATAGATATAAGAGGCACGGATATGTGGTTCGCGGTTTACTATCCGGACTTCACCTCTTACCCATATAGTTATGCATACAAACTCGATCTTAATACAAAACAGATCGTCGATACTATTCCTTTAAGAGGCAAACAGCCTCAGGGGATAACTGTGAAAGGTGATACAATATTTTATGTTAATGATAATTTCCAGTCGGAACCCGAGAGGATATACGCCTACAGTATATCTCTGGGTGATACTATCTTTTCATTCCCGGCACCTGATCCGGATGGTGACTGCGACCCGAGAGGGCTTCACTGGGATGGAGAATATCTTTGGCATGTTGCAAGGAGCGTCGGAACCGGTACATCAAGAACATTATACAAATACCAGCTTGGCGGTGCGGGTAACCCGATTATAAGTGTATCGGCGGATTCGCTTTCATTTGGAAATGTTGTAATTGGTAACAGTTCAAATCTTGGCTTGACGATAACCAATAACGGAACAGCTCCGCTGATAATATCAAATTTCAATATTTCAAACGGGGCATTCACTATCAACCCGAACTCATTGCCGGATACAATTGCGCCATCGTCAAACATTCCTTATACGGTTACTTTTACTCCGACATCTTTTGGTAATACGCCGGGTACATTGCAAATAACTTCTAATGACATTGGCACACCAACCGAGACAGTTGGATTGAGAGGTGTTGGTGTGTTCAACGGAGCATCGATATCATTAAGTAACACAAGTTATAATTACGGAGCAAGGCGGGTTAATTCGCTTTGCGGATATATTTTCGAGATAGAAAACTTGGGATCGGTTCCTTTGGTGATAAACGGAGTTAACTTCTCAAGAAACAGGTGTTGGATTGATAGTTTAAATCTATAGTTACCGCTTATTGTTAAT
>CALGOI010000359.1 GCA_937959065.1 uncultured Ignavibacteriota bacterium
CTGGATAAACTATCGCAATTCTTAAATGAGCGCTTACAAGGTTTAACTTTAAAAGAGATTCGCCAGTCATTTGATGAGAGGGTAGATGATTACAAACACGAGGAACCGGACTTATTGAAAGTTTTCGTTAATTACAAAGACGAAATTTACGGAAGTTCAGATACGGGAGCAGTTTATATAAGCGGAACAGGTGAGATAATTAATCAGCCGGAATTCGATGATCCGAAGAACTTCAAAAACATTATCAATCTGGCCGAAGACAAACAGCTCGTTGTTCAGATCTTCAAGGATGCTTCGCATAATGAAGATAGTCTGATTATCTCCATCGGTGAGGAGAATCCTGATTCAAAATTAAAAGATTACAGCGTATTAAGGACCACTTATAACATAAACGATATGAAGGGAAACATCGGCATAATCGGTCCTAAAAGAATGGACTATGCTAAAATGGTTTCCCTGTTAAAGTATACATCTGATCTAATAAACAGAATAAAATTTTAAAAGGAGAATATTAGGTTTAATGAGTAACAAAGAAGAAAAAAACCATGAAGAAATGACACCGGTGAGTGAAGAAAAAGATGATCTTGCGTTTGAGCATACTGACGAAGAAATCGCCGACGCTGAAAAGGAAGGAGAGGGATCTGTAGAAGCACTGAAGAAGGAAGTTCAGAAATTAAAAGAAAGCTTGCTTCGTAATGCTGCTGACTATGAGAATTTCAAAAAACGTAAAGAGTCTGAGGTGTGGAGAATACGTGAGTATGCATCGGAAGATGTACTGAAAAAACTTTTCCCTCTTTATGAGGATCTTTCGCGTTCGATCGAATCGATTGAAAAAGGTGAATCAAACGACATAGAGACGCTTAAAATGGGTATGAAGGCTATCTATGAAAAGTTCAGATCACTGCTCGCGTCTGAGGGAGTCGAAGAGATAAATTCACTCGGAAAAGAGTTCGATGTAGATGTTAATGAAGCCGTAATGCAGGTACCGCGTGAGGACTTACCCGAAAACACAGTCGTAGAAGTAGTTGAAAAAGGATTTAAATACAAAGACAAAGTTGCAAAGCACGAAAAAGTGCTCGTTTCAAAGAAACCATAATTACAACAGGAGAATAAGTAAATAATAAATGACTAAAAGAGATTATTACGAAATATTAGGTGTTGAAAGATCCGCATCTGTTGAGGAGATTAAGTCCTCTTACAGAAAGATGGCGATGAAGTACCATCCGGACAGGAATCAGGGTGACGTGGAAGCGGAAGTCAAATTCAAGGAAGCGGCTGAGGCATATTCGATACTTTCTAACCCGCAAAAGCGTCAGCGTTATGATAATTTCGGGCACCAGGGTGTAAATGGCAACGCTGGCTTTACCGATATGAACGACATTTTCTCACACTTCGGAGATATATTCGGCGGGGGAAGCATATTCGACGAATTTTTCGGCGGCGGATCACGAAGGCAGAGACGTGAACCCGGCATAAGGGGAAGCGACCTTAAGATAACCGTTAAGCTCACACTGGAAGAAATCGCCGACGGAATCGAAAAGAAGCTAAAGATCAAGAAATTTAAATCATGTCAGACCTGTAATGGTTCAGGCGCGGAGAACGGCTCATTCGAGACTTGCTCTAACTGTAACGGAACAGGTGAAATTAGGAATGTAACCCGATCAATACTAGGTCAGTTCGTCAATATATCTGCCTGCCCGATGTGTGAAGGCGATGGTAAGATTATAAAACACAGATGTCCCGATTGCTCCGGTGAAGGAAGACTCAAATCCGAGGCAACCATCAAGGTTAAAATACCTCCGGGAGTTTCCGAAGGAAATTATATACCATTAACCGGACAGGGAAATGCAGGTATAAGGGGCGGCAGAGCCGGCGATCTATTGGTTTTCATCGAAGAAGAAGAGCACAAGTTCTTCCACAGAAAAGGCGATGATATAGTGTACGAGCTTAATGTATCTCTGACGGATGCCGTTATGGGGGCATCAATTATGGTACCGACACTATCCGGTGAAACCAAAGTTAAAATTGATTCAGGTACTCAGCCTGGCACAATCATTAAGCTGAAGGATAAAGGAATCCGACATTTAAATGAATTCGGCAGGGGATCTCAGCTCGTTTATGTTAATATTCACATTCCATCTAAGATAAATTCTAAAGAGAAGCAGTTATTGAAAGAATTATCTGAATCGGAAAATTTCAAACCCGATAATACCAAAAAGAAGAACAAAAGTTTTTTCAAATCATTATTTAGTTGAGACCCATCTCCTATGGTATCCTGC
>CALGOI010000360.1 GCA_937959065.1 uncultured Ignavibacteriota bacterium
ACAACAACTCTATTTAGATTACCTTATATAAAAAACGCTATTACTAAAGTAACTTTTAACAGGAACATTACAAGTACAGTTACACTTTCCCTGGTCCCGTCATTTTTTCTAATTTTCAATTCGCTTTTCAATTTTTGTCCTCCTTAGGTATTTAGGTTTTATATCCCCATCCCTAATACCCTACTAAAAAATTTTTAAGCGAAGAAACCTGCTATTAAGAATACAGATAAAACAACCATAAAGATGATTGTGTAGACCTGAAACTTCGAGGTACCTTCGTTTTTAAAATGTGTTTGTGTGTTCATTCTTTTTACCCTTCCTCATTTAGAATTTTTGAGTTAAACGGATTTTTTTATTTTATTATTTTTTACTACCCTATCTTTTAAACTCTCTGGGATTAATTCCCAGCTTAGATATTTTTTGTCTCAGTGTCACCGGATGGAAATTTATCTCCCTTGCAGTGGCTGTGACATTCCCGTTATTCAGTTTCAGATACTTTTTAATAAAGATCGTTTCAAAGTTCTTGATAAGTGCGTGTTTATTTTCATTAAAATCCTTAGTCGGTAATATTTCCAGGACCTCTTCTCTTCTCATTATACTGCTCGGAAGCAGATCTGCCGTTATAATTCCATCTTTTGCTAAAATTGCCATTCTTTCGGATACATTCTTAAGCTCTGCAACATTACCGGGCCATGGATGGTTTATTAATGCTTTCTTTACTTCAGCTGATACCTCTTTTATCGGCTTTTTATTCCTGCCTGAAAACTCCTTAAGAAACTTCTGGAAGTAAAGCATTACATCTTCCGGCCTGTCTTTAAGACTTGGCATTTTAAACTCAAAAACATCAAGCTTATAGTACAGATCCTTATTAAATTTTCCTTCTTCAGCCAATGAACGTAGATCTCGGGAACTCGATACTATGATCCTTGCCCCGGTAGGGATGGCTTTATTCGAGCCCATCCTCTGAAAGCTTCGGTTCTCAAGTACCTCAAGAAGTTTGACCTGCATCATTGGGTCGAGTGCGCTGATCTCATCCAGATAAATAGTACCGTTTTCCGCTGCTTCAAAATATCCTTTGTGCATTTCTGTCGCTCCATCAAAAGCGCCTTTTTCGTGTCCGAAGAGCTCTGACTCAAGCAGTATCTTCGGAATAGATGCACAATTTATGCTAATGAACTTATGGTCTTTTCTATTGCTATGAACGTGAATGAACCTTGCTAAATGTTCTTTACCTGTCCCATCGTCACCTACTATCAATACCACCGAATCTGATTGAGCTACAAGAGCCGCGTCGTGTAAAATCTCTTCTATCTTTTTATTTTCTGTCATTAACTCTGAACTCTTATCACATTTTTCAAGCTCCTGTTTCAGCATA
>CALGOI010000361.1 GCA_937959065.1 uncultured Ignavibacteriota bacterium
GGGCACCAGCCGGACGGAAGTCGGCAGAGAAAAATTCATAGAACATACATGGGAATGGAAAGAGAAGCATGGTGGTCATATACTTAAGCAGCTAAGGATGCTGGGAGCATCCGTGGACTGGTCTAAGGAACGTTTCACAATGGATGAAGGTCTTTCTAAAGCCGTTAATGAAGTATTTGTCGACCTTTACAAGAAAGGGCTGATATACCGAGGAGTTCGAATCGTTAACTGGGACCCGAAATCATCTACAGCAGTAAGTGATGATGAAGTGTTTTATAAAGAAAAGTCGGATAAACTTTATTACATAAAATATTTTGCTAAAGATACGGATGAGTATGTAACGATCGCAACTACAAGACCTGAAACAATGTTTGGGGATACAGCTGTAGCTGTTAATCCAAATGACAACCGGTATAAGAACCTCGTAGGGAAAACTGTTATCCTTCCTCTTGCAAATAAAGAAATACCCGTTATTGCTGATGAGTATGTTGACATAGAATTTGGTACAGGAGCATTAAAAATTACTCCTGCACACGATATTAACGATTTTGAAGTAGGGAAGAGACATGATCTCGACAGCGTTAATGTAATAAATAAAGACTCAACACTTAATGAGCATGGTCTGGAATTCGCAAATATGGATATCTTCAAAGCCCGAAAATTAATTGCTGAAAAGCTTGAATCACTTGGACATATCGAAAAAGTTGAAGATTATATTCACAACGTTGCTTTTAGTGAAAAATCAAAGGCGCAGATCGAACCATTGCTATCTGAACAGTGGTTTGTTTCAATGAAGAAACTTGCTGAACCCGCGATAAAGGTTGTGGAAGAAGGTAAAATTAAATTTCATCCTGAGATGTGGACTAAGACGTATTTCCACTGGATGAGAAATGTAAAAGACTGGTGTATATCACGTCAGCTTTGGTGGGGACATCAGATACCTGTATGGTATCACAATGAAACGAAAGAGATTTATTGTGAAACCACACCTCCTTCCGACCCGGAGAATTGGACTCAGGACCCTGACGTACTCGATACGTGGTTTTCATCGTGGCTGTGGCCGTTTAGCGTTTTTGGATGGGAGAATTCCGAGAAAGATCAGGAGAATAAAGACCTGGTTTATTATTACCCGACAGACCTGCTTGTTACTGCATCAGATATTATATACTTGTGGGTTGCAAGAATGATAATGTCGGGCTTAGAGTATATGAAAGACATACCGTTTAAGGATGTATATTTCAATTCGCTTGTAAGGGATGGTCAGGGAAGGAAGATGTCTAAAACCCTTGGCAATTCTCCTGACCCGCTGGACGTTATGGATAAATACGGCACTGATGCGCTGCGCTTTACCCTGATTTATCTTGCTCCGCTGGGAAATGACGTATTATATGATGAAAAGAAAACCGAAATAGGAAGAAATTTCGTCACAAAGCTCTGGAATGCCGGTAGATTCCTGATGATGAATTTCCAGAAGATACTTAATGATAAAGAATATGGAAGTGAACCAAATGATTCGGATATTGTGGAGAAATGGATCGAAAGCAGGTTCAATTCAACCCTAAAGGATATAAATACCAATCTTTCGGATTTCCATATAAATGAATATACAAAATCGATGTACAATTTCGTTTGGTCAGATTTTTGCGACTGGTATATCGAGTTATTAAAAATTCAGATCGAAGATAATAAAGAAAGCGCCAAGACGATCATTAAAAATGCCATTGAGCTTTATGAAAAGATTTTGAAAATTCTTCATCCTGTAATGCCTTTTGTCACTGAGGAACTATGGCATTTACTAAAAGAAGACAGGAATTCAAAATCTATTTCTATACAGCAGTTTCCTGAAATAATTATTGATAAGATAAATCCGATAATAGAAGATGAATTCGAACAGATCAAAAATATAGTGACAAGTATTCGTAATCTCCGCTCGGAAAATAACATAGTATTTACTACTAAGTGTAATGTGGTAATAAATGCTAATCCGGATTCGATCAAGGTCCTCGATAGTTACCTCGGAATGATAAAACAAATGTGCAATGTAAATATTGATTACTCGAAGGATAAAAAAGAGCCCGAGAATTCTATTAACAATGTCATAACAGGGTTTGATATTTATCTGCTGCTTGAGGGAGTAGTCGATGAAGAAAAGCAAAAAGAAAAGTTTGTAAAGGAAATTGAAAACCTCGAAAGGTATCTAAAGGGGATTGATGCTAAACTCTCCAATGAGAAGTTTCTGAATAATGCTGCACCTGAGATCATAGCTAAAGAACGTGAGAAGAAAAAAGATACTGAAGATAAGCTGGAAAAACTCAGAACAAAGGTTACTTAAACAAAGTATTCTTACCAAATGCAGATGCGATTAGCTGTGACGCTAGGATACCCGATTTATTTCTGTCATCCAGCCTGGTATTAACTTCAACCACATCCAGAGAATCCATGCAGCCTCTTGCGTATAATGTTTCCATTAACAACTGACCTTCGCGGTAATCAAATCCTCCCGGAACCGGTGTACCGGTACCCGGAGCAAGAACCGGGTCCATCGCATCTATGTCAAAGCTGACGTGTATATGATCGACCTTTCTGTACAATGCAGCAATTACTTTCTCCATTACTTCATGTATACCCATTTTATCTACATCAGACATGGTGTAAACGATCGGTTTATCTCTTTTTATCCTTGTTGCTTCACCTTTATCGAGGTCTCTGACACCGATCATTGCGATGTGTTTCATTTCTACTTTAGGTGCGAATCCTTCTATATGTGTAAGGTCTTTATTTCCAATTCCAAGTGAAATTGCAAGCGGCATCCCATGTATGTTACCGGAAGGTGTTGTACGTTCGGAATTCATGTCAGCATGGGCATCGATCCAGATAACGCCGAGCTTTTTCTTCCTTTCTCTAAGATAACGCGATATACCGGCAATTGAACCGATAGCTGTTGTATGATCCCCTCCAAGGATCAATGGAAGATAGTTCTTTGTCATCATGTTATAAACCTGCTTGGAGAGCTGCTCAGATGCAACTTTTATCTCATCGAGATACTTTAGATTACGATTTAATATCTTTAAATCGTCTCTTTTCCCCATTTTTATATCACCAAAATCATCAACTCTATAACCTAATTTCTTCAGTTTATCTTTAATATCAGTATATCTGAGTATAGTTGGCCCTAGATCGACTCCTTTATTATCTGCTCCCAATTCGATAGGGAAACCAATTATTCCTATTTTTTTTGAATTCCGTTGAGGCATACCTTAATTATTATAATTTAGTAATATAGCATATAATAACGAATTAATTAAGTACATAAGCCACACCTAATGTATAACGAGTTAATTAATTGCAATTGGAAAAATGTTAATTTATATTAATATTTTATATGGAAATACCTGATATAACTGATTTTAAACATAGTATACAACTAAGAGTCAGGACATTCGATGTCGATTCTCAGGGTATTGTACACAATGCCAGATACCTTGAATATTTTGAGATTGGAAGGGTGGAATACAGGCGGCAATTTGGTTATAATATAGATAAAAACGGGATTTTTAAAGATGGTATAAAGGTTGTTGTTGTAAATAATACCATTAATTATCATTCTCCGGCTTACCTGGACGATGAAATTAATGTATATACGCGAATTAAATGGATCAAAAATTCAAGTTTTTGTTTTGAACATTTAATTGAAAATAATAGCAGTAAAAAGATTTTAAGCAGCGGTTCAGGGATCCTTGTGAATATCAACCGGGAAACAAACGCAGCTGAACCTTTGGGGGAAAAATTCATTACGGAAATTAAAAACTTTGAAAAAAGAACGGAGATCTTACAAAATTGAATACGAAATATCTTAGTAAATTTATACTTGTTGTTTCATTAATTTTAGTAATGGGAACAATTTTTTCCCTGCAATCCTGTGACCAGGATTTCATAATACCACCTGAAGGAGTTGCATACCCTGATGATGTTGCAGCCATTTTTAATGAACCTCTGAATGCTTCGAATATAACATGTGCCAGTCCATCATGTCATGGAGGTAATAATCCTCAAAATAATTTTAGTCTTACTGATTGGGCAAAGACAATGAATGGTTCTACTAATGGAAGTGTTGTAATTCCATATAATGCTCGATGGTCATTTTTTATGTCAGTTATAAATACAGATACTACAGATACAGCCCTTGTGTCGTCGGTTACTGAAGTTGCTTTACCTGAGTATCATAAATTTGACCTTAATAATGCAACTCAGAAAGCAAAGTTTATGACAATGTATAACTGGATAAATAATGGAGCTAAGAGTAAAGAGGGTGGTGTAATGTTTGAGAATATTAACAGGAAAACATTCATTACCAACCAGGCATCAGATCTTGTTGCAGTTGTATTGAATGAACCGGATAAATTTCTTGTTACAAGATTAATTCCGATTGGTGTTAATCCAAACGGTCTTGAATCACCGCACTATATCGAAATTAACCCTCAGAAGACATATTTCTATATTAGTTTAATCAATAATCAGGCAGGCGGAGGTTATGTTGAAAGATATGATGTAAACGTTGATTATCCATTTCCGAACAGCGGAAGAGTAGATGTAGGACTAAATCCGGCTCATATCGAATTTTCACCCGATGGTTCTGTTGGATATGTAACGAACTTTAATTCTACACAGGGAGGTATTACTAAATTCGATGCGAATTCTATGAATCAAGGCAGTGTAGTTAGTATTTCCAATGAACGAATGAGAGGAACTCACGGCATGGCTATGCATCCGAATGGTGAATATTTATTTGTTGCCTCCCAGGTAAGCGAATTTCTGTTTAAAATTAAAACCTCAGATTTTACAATTGAACAGGAAGTACCAATAGATGTTTCTGTACCGCCTAACGGTAACGGTACCGGGCTCTTAAGGCCTTATCAGATAAGGATATCACCTGATCAGCTCTATCTATACGTTTCATTTAACGGACCTGCAATGGACAACGGCAACGATATAGTAAGGGTTTTAAGAACTTCAGATCTGTCTTTTGTTAAGGATATAACTGTTGGAAATAATCCGATTCTAATGGAGTTTACACCTAATGGTCAGTATTTATTTGTCTGTAATAAAAACAAGAATGCTTCCGGTAAATATACAGTAAGTATTATTGATGTTAACAGCCAGTCACTCATTCGTACTGTCGAAGATGTTGGTATTCAGCCTCATGGAGTCGATTTTAGTTTTGGCGGACAATATGCTATAATAGCATGTGAAACACTTGAAGGATTTGACGGACATCATCCTACTGTAGGCACTTCAAATATCGGTGTCTCAAGAGTAATCAGAGTTTCTGATTTTCAATTATTAGATACAAGAATTCAAATGGCATCATTCCCGGCTGGCATAGCAACATACGAATATTAGAGTTTTTAGTAAATAAAATTTGTAAAAAATGAAGAGAATTTTACTGGTGATTATGACATTACTGTTTGTAAACAACAGTAATGCTCAACTGCCTGAAGTATCCGACCGGCTCCAGCAAAAAATTCAATCGATGGATCCTCTTGGTTACGTCAGAACTTTGGTACTTCTAAGAGATAGAGTCGATATTATCTCGCTTGACCAGCAATTATATCAAAACCGTTCTACTCTTGATCTAAGAGCCAGAACTGTCATAAACACTCTAAGATACAAATCATCACAGACACAGGGCCCAATTCTATCATATCTTGAAAGTGAAAAGATTAATGGAAAAGTTAAACAGCTTATATCATATTGGATAACTAATTTGATATTTGTTGAAGCAACACCTGATATTATACAAAGATTAGCAATGAGAAATGACATCGAACTGCTTGACCTGGATCAATTAATAACAACAGACGAAGTTGTTTCAGAAGGGTTTGCAAATGACAATACTGCAACTGTTGAAAATGGATTGAAGGTTATTAAAGCTGATTCCCTATGGGCAAGAGGGTTTACGGGAACAGGCAGGGTGGTGATGAACATTGATGGAGGAGTGGACGTTACACACGTTGCATTGGGTTCCAGATGGATGGGTAATAACGGAGCACAATGGTATCATGCATGGTTTGATCCTATAGCACCTGTTTCATCTCAACCATTTGATTGCGGTTCGCATGGTACCCACACTATGGGTATTATGTGCGGAATGCAGCCCGGTGATACTGTAGGAGTTGCACCAAATGCTAACTGGATTGCTGCCGGCATTACAGATTGTCCCGGTGCATCTTATCCATCTATGAATATACTGGCATATGAATGGGCTATGGATCCGGACAGTAATATAAATACTATGGATATGCCGGATGTGATCAATTGCTCATGGAGAGATCCTTTTGTCAGCAATGAATGTACTTCAATATATGTGAATACATTAGCTGCTGTTGAAGCTGTGGGAACTGCAGTTGTTTTTTCTGCCGGAAATTCCGGTCCGGGAGCATCCACAATTACACCACCAAAAAATATTAATGTAGATTCTGTTCATACATTCTGTGTTGGAAATATAAATGGTAATGTCCCGTTTCCTTATCCAATTACAAGTTCTTCCAGCAGGGGACCTTCATTATGCGGCGGTACAGGTACATTATTAATTAAGCCCGAAGTTTCAGCCCCGGGAACAAGTATCAGAGCGACTGTACCAGGTGGATATGGATTAAAGACAGGAACATCGATGGCTTCTCCTCACGTGGCTGGCGGAGTTGCTCTTCTCAGACAGGTTGCTCCAAATATGACAGGAAAAGAAATTAAAGCCATACTTCTCACCACTGCAACTGACCTTGGTACTCCAGGTGAAGATAATACCTTTGGCAGAGGAGTTATTAATCTAAATGCAGCTTATTTACAATTAGGTCCGAATATCCAGCATATACCACTTCCTAATACTGAAAATCTAAGCGGTCCATACACGGTAAACGCCGTTGTAAATTCTCCGATCGCCCCTCTATCATTTGTGCGATTATTCTGGGGAAGAGGCGGTTTGACTGATAGTATTACAATGACAAATTCAGGAGGTAATAACTGGACAGCAAATATTCCTGGAAACGGTGCTCCTGCAGAATACAGGTATTACATTAAAGCACAGGATAATCAGGGAAGAATTGGGTTAGCCCCGGGTGATGCTCCTTCCGGGTATTTCTCATTTATGGCAGAAACTGATCTTACTCCTCCGTCGATCACTCATTCTGAAATAGGTGCAGTTCCAATTATCAATTGGCCTGTAACCGCCGGTGCTGAAGTTACAGACAATCTTGCTGTTGATTCTGTCTGGGTAAGATGGTACATAAATACACCTTCTGTTATAAAACAATTCACACTTTCAGCTGCAGGAAATAACCAGTATACAGGGCAGTTTAATTCTACTAATCCTGAAGTTAATGTGGGTGATACAGTTTTTTATAGGATATATGCCAACGATGTATCTTCTGCGGCAAATATTGATTCATCTGCTTTGTATAAAGTTACATTTCTTAATAAGTTTTTCCTTGAAGATTTCCCGGTAACCACATTCAACACTGCTAACTGGGCTAACTTTACATCAGGGGTTGAAATAATCGATGTAACCGGGGTTGCCACAGGAACTTTTTCACATCCTGTACCATCCGGACCTTACTTTCTAACTGTGAGAGGATCAAATGGAGTACTTGAATCCCAGTCTATCAACCTGAGTGCATTTAATACTGTAAGATTGATTATGTTTGAAAGTGAGCACGACCTCGAAATCGGAGAAAGTGTTACACTTGAATTTTTCAATAGCGGAAATGCTTGGGAAACTCTGAATATCTTTAACGGTACAAACAATGGTTTCGGTACATTTGAACCGTTTGATTCGGTATCTTTCAATTTGCCTGCAAATGCCCTCCATGCGGGTTTTAAAATGCGTTACAGAGCAAGCACTAACATGGCAACGACCGATGAGTGGTATTTTGATAATATTTGTTTATTAGGAGATGTTTCTACTAGTTTAACTAATAACAATATAGGTTTAATTCCGAAAAAGTATAGCCTGGCTCAGAATTATCCTAACCCGTTTAATCCATCAACCAAAATAGGCTTCGATATTCCACTTACTTCTTTTGTATCTTTAAAGATTTATGATATTACAGGAAGAGAAGTTCAAAGATTGGTTAATAACAGCTTAAATGCGGGAAGTTACACTTTTGTATTTGATGGATCAAGATTGTCAAGTGGAGTTTACTATTATAGAATAGAAGCGGGTGAGTTTGTTCAAACTAAAAAAATGTTGTTAATTAAATAATAACTTTCACAAAATAGGGGTGAAATAAATGAAAAATATTTTCAAACGGAATATATTTGGAAAATATTCACATATATTCCTTATTATCGTTATTACGTCCATTTTATTTATGGGTTGTAATAAGGAAAATACAACAGAAAATAACGACCAAAAAGAAGAAGAAAAAGCTATCTTCACAAAAGTACCCTACGAAAAATCAAAAGTTGATTTTATCAACTCAATTAAGGAAACTCCTGAATTCAATTACTTCACATACAGGTATATTTATAACGGAGGTGGGGTAGCAGTTGGTGATATAAATAACGATGGTCTTACAGATCTATACTTTACAGCTAATCAATCTACTGATAGACTTTATCTCAATAAAGGAGCTTCGATATTTGAAGATATCACCGAAAATGCCGGGGTATCCGTGCCCGCTGGCTGGAAAACCGGTGTTACAATGGTTGATATAAATAATGATGGGAATCTTGATATTTATGTCTGCCGTTCCGGTAGCCCGGACCCAAAATTAAGGGAAAACCTGCTTTTTATTAATAATGGCAACAATACCTTTTCTGAAAAGGGAAGGGATTACGGTGTTAATGATCCTGGTTATTCTACACAAGCATACTTCTTTGATATGGATAAAGATGGGGACCTGGATATGTATCTTGTAAACCACCGTATAGATTTTGAAAATAATGATCTTCTTTATGATAGATCGACTCTTCAGCCAACCGAGTTTGATTCAGATAAATTATACAGAAATAATGGAAGTGCTTTTACAGAAATTTCAAAAGAAGCAGGGATATCTAATAAAGCATGGGGTTTAAGTGCATCAATAGGTGATTTCAATAATGACGGATGGGAAGACGTTTATGTCGCTAACGACTTTCTCGAACCCGATATGCTTTACATTAATAACCAAAACGGTACGTTCACTGAGAACATTAAAGATCACGTGAAGCATATCTCCTTTTATGGTATGGGAAGCGATTACGCTGATATAAATAACGATGGATTTGCTGACCTTTGTGTCCTGGATATGGTGGCTCCGGATCATGAAAGATCTAAGACAACTATGGCTTCTATGAATACACCTAAATTCTGGCAAATGGTCGACAACGGTTATCATTATCAATATATGTTAAATACTCTTCAATTGAATAATGGTAACGGGACATTCAGCGAAATCGCTCAGCTTTCTGGTATTGGAAAAACTGACTGGAGCTGGGCTCCCTTATTTGCCGACTTCGATAATGATGGTAATAAAGACCTGTTTGTAACTAACGGTATCAAAAAAGACGTCACCGATAACGATTTTAAAATAAAATTAGCAAGTAAGAATGCAGCCGGTGAGAAAATGTCTTTTGAGGAAGTAATGAATATGATGCCCGGAATTAAAGTTGAAAATTATATCTACAAGAATAATGGTGATTTGACATTCAAGAAAATGATGGATAAATGGGGTCTTGATGAAAAAGTAAATTCCAATGGTGCTTCATATGCTGATCTGGATAATGATGGAGACCTTGATTTGATTGTTAACAATCTTGACGATATAGCTTCAATTTACGAAAACCTTACTAATGACGTTAAAGATAATAACTATCTTAAAATTAAATTTATCGGCCCAACAAATAATCCTAATGGACTGGGAACCAAAGTTTACTTAATGAATGAAGATGGAAGCCTTCAATACCAGGAACTCTATGCAAGCCGGGGATATATATCTTCTGTCGATAATATAATGCATTTCGGGCTCGGTAAATTCGATAATATTTCTAAAATTATTGCTCAATGGAATGACGGAAAGCAGTCAGTTATCGAAAATGTCGATGCTAACCAGACACTAGAAATTAATTATACCGATGCATCCGGAACCTCAGAACCTGTTATCTCTAAAGAAGCAAAATATTTCGCTGAAAATACACGGGATTTAAATATTAACTTTACCCATACCGATGTACCTTTCGATGATTTTGTAAAGGAAAGCCTAATACCGCACAAGCAATCACAGAATGGGCCATTTATCAGTACAGGTGATGTGAATGGTGACGGTATGGAAGATTTCTTTATTGGTGGAGCTGCCGGACAAAGCGGTAAGCTTTACATACAAAATTCCGGTGGTAAATTCGACGAAGCTGCTGCACAGCCTTGGGAAACAGATAAAGCTTCAGAGGATATGGGCTCCGTTATGTTCGATGCAGATGGAGACGGAGACCTCGATTTATATGTCACAAGTGGTAGTAATGAATTCCCGGAAGGTTCACCACTGTTATCACACAGATTATATATCAATGATGGAAAAGGTAATTTTTCTAAATCATCTGGCGTAATTCCAAATATCAATACCAGCGGGATGGCTGTAACTGCGGGTGACTATGATAAAGATGGTGACATGGACTTATTTGTTGGGGGTAAAGTAACTCCGCAAAAGTATCCATATTCTCCGAGAAGTTATCTGCTTAGAAATGATGGTGGTAAATTCACTGATGTCACAAAAGAAGCTGCACCTGAACTCGTAGAGTGCGGTATGGTTACCGATGCTGACTTCATAGATTATGACAAAGATGGTGATCTGGATTTAGTGGCAGTAGGCGAATGGATGCCGGTCTGTATCATGGAAAATAATAACGGAAAATTCACTGATAAAACCGAAGCACTCGGATTAGCAAATTCTAATGGATGGTGGTATTCGGTTACTCCGGC
>CALGOI010000362.1 GCA_937959065.1 uncultured Ignavibacteriota bacterium
CCGTCGATGCTGAAGGTAACATTTACTTCGAGACACCGGAAGAATCAAACAACGCCTTCCTCACGCTCAGCATCCATAAGCCGGATAGCCTGTACGCTAAGTTTCAGGGACCGTTCGGGATTACAGCAGGAACTATCTTCGTTACACGGGATGACTTTGTTTACTTTAATGCACTCGATAACATTGTAATAAAAGGACAGTCGTCCCCTCTTAATTTAGGTGCTGTTATGAGAATTAAAGCTGATTTTGATGAGATTATTGATGCTTTCAGCGCTAGCTTGATATTCCCTGATGAAACGGATTTGAATTCACAGTTAACTATATTAGAAGACGAGTACATTGTTACTGTCACTGAACCTGATGTTACACGCAAATACTGGATACACCCTGAATTTTACATAACGCTTTACCGTGAGTATCCGCCGCAGTCAAATGTACCTTCGATCGAACTTAAATATTCGAACTTCTTTAAAGACAAGGGTATTAACTTTCCTAAAAAGATTGAACTCTCTAAAGCCGATAGTCAGCAATACATCACAATTGATTACAATAACTTCGATTTGAATAATAACAGGTTGAAATTCAAGCTCGTTATACCGGGTAATGCAAAAATTATATATTGGGATTAATATTTAAAAAAATATTGCCTGCAATACTTTTATTTTCATTATTACCTATTGGGGTGAATAATGCCGATTACAATATGCGACTTGATAAAAAAAGACAGATCTTGAATTACAAGAATGACATTACGCGTCTAACCAATACTATCGTGGAAAACAAAGACCAGATAGCCGTCTATCTCAATGACATCGAGGAATATGATGCAGAGCTTAACCTGATAACCAAATTTCTTACTGAAATGGAGTCCGAGGGTATTGGTAACCAGGACTCCCTGCTTGTACAGGAAATGGAAGTGAATGCTCTGAGAAATAAGCTCAAACCGCTCCGGGATAACTTCAAGAAAAAAGTAGTATGGCTCTATAAGTATGGTATTGATTACGAAACCGAGATATTATTTACCTCTAAATCGCTCGACGATTTGTATCTGAGATTAATCTACTTGAAAAAGATTTCCGATATCCGTAAAAGAGAATTCAATAAGATCAAAGAGGAAAGTTTTATATTGTATGAGAAAAAAAAGCTGCTTACCTTCGCGGCCAGACAAAAGCTTAGCTACATTTCATCCAAACGTGAGGACCAGCGCACACTTTACGAAAAGAAAGTTCTAACCCAGAGCTTAATAGAAAAATTAGAACGGGAAAACGAGAATTACGAAAGACAAATTTCCCGAACCAATGAAAGGATTCGTGAAATAGAAGATCGTTTATTCAATTTAAACCGTGACTTCGTCTATATAATCGACCAGAATATAGATTACAATGGTATTCCATTCGAGAATCTCCAGCGGAGATTGATACTTCCCGTACAAAGCGTCGATATTATAGACGACTTCGGAACATACGTTAACCCCAACACCCTCGCCGTTTCTTATAATAACGGTAGCGATGTTTAAATAGCACGTGAATA
>CALGOI010000363.1 GCA_937959065.1 uncultured Ignavibacteriota bacterium
ACCGCAGACGGTTTAAAATCCGCCACATATGAGGATATGCTTGCATGGAAAGCAACTGAATATGTAACACCAAATGCGCAGTGCCACGGGACAATGGGATTCTGGGCTGAAGCGCCGAAAGGAGTTGCATCATGAGCAATTATAACGCAGATGTAGTAATCGTAGGAGGAGGTATTTCCGGTTGCATAATGGGATGGAAGCTTGCTGAAGCAGGCGCTGACGTGCTGATACTCGAAGCCGGAGACAGGATAGACAGGAATAAATCCATACTCGCATATATGAATGACCCGAATAGGAATAATGATACTCCATACCCGCAAGCTTCAAATGCACAGTTTCCCCCGATGGATAATCCAAACGATTATTATGTTCAGATGGGACCGGATAATTTCCAGAGTAACTATATAAAAGCGCTCGGCGGAACTACCTGGCACTGGCTTGGTACATGCCTGCGCTTTGTGCCTAACGACTTTAGAATGAAGTCCGCTTATGGAGTTATGGTGGACTGGCCAATAACATATAATGATCTTGAGCCCTGGTATAACCTCGCGGAAAGCGCACTGCCGGTATCGGGTAATTCGGAATTCGATCTCGGCGCTCCAAGGAGCCAGCCTTATATGATGGGTGAGATACCAATGACGTACTCGGATAAACTTATTCAAAAGGCTTTTGAAAATTTAACATTGCCCGATGATGCCACAAAAAAACTGGAAGTAAGGGGAACTCCCCAGGGAAGGAATTCAAAAGAGTATGACAACCGTCCGGCATGCTGCGGAAGCAACAACTGCATTCCTATGTGCCCGGTCGGAGCTAAGTACGACGGCTCGGTACACGCCGCAAAAGCTGAAGCAGCCGGAGTAAAAATTCTCACCAATTCAACTGCCAACTTCATACAGACAAACGAAGATTCACAAGTTACGGGAATTAAATTTAAAACTCCCGAAGGTGAAGGAGTCGCTACCGGAAAGATATATGTGCTGGCAGCTCATGCTATTGAGACCCCCAAGCTTATGCTTATGTCAAAGAGTGAGCGGTACCCGAATGGCGTGGGTAATTCCTCCGACCAGGTTGGAAGGAACTTAATGGACCATAACTGTGTGCTCAGTTACGGGTTAACAAAAGACCCGGTATTTCCTTACCGCGCCCCGCTGTCTACAGCAGGTGTGGAGAATGTTAAGGACGGCGAGTTCAGAAAGGACAGGGCTGCATTCCGTATTGAGATCGGTAATGACGGATGGTCATGGCCGGTCGGATACCCTGAAGTGCTTGCTCCGTGGATGATGAAAAAATCCGGAAGAACTTATCACAAAAACGTCCCGGTCGGAATGGAAACACAGGATACCTACAACCCCGAAGGTGATAACAAAGATTTCTTTTATGGTAATGATTTGAGAAATATGATAAAGCAGAACGTGGAAAGGGAAATACGGTTTGCGTTTCTTGTTGAGCAGCCGCCTGATCCTAACAACAGGATCGTGCCTGACTTTGAAAAGCTGGATTCATTTGGTAATCCTAGACCAAAAATATACTATAGCATAGACGATTACACTAAGGCAGGAATAAACGTGGCAGTAGATCTTCAAAAGAAGATGCTTGACTCGCTAAACGCAACACAGCAGCATCACAGCTGGCCTTACGGCGCCGGGCACATAGTTGGTACAACAACAATGGGAAGTGATCCAAAAACTTCGGTTGTAGACGGTGAGCTAAGATGTCACGATCATAAGAATATGTTCATTTTGGGAAGCAATACATTTCCGACTGTTACTGCATCAAACCCTACACTAACAATTGTGGCAATGACATTAAGGTGTGTTGAAGCCGTTCAAAAACAATTAGCGGAAATGGAATGATGAGATAAGTGATTCTTGACTTAAATGCATACATGCCCGGTCCGGATAAGTTTTCTAAACTGACTGCAGTTCGCAGAAACCAGGTTAAAGATTATTTTCCTAAAAAACCGTTCATTTTTACACGCAAAGGGTAACAATTCTCTCCACTTTATATTAATATTGCTTATATACAAATCACTATATATTTTAGGTAAACTAATTTATCCAAATGAGGACTTTAATTACTGTTTTCTTATTTTTTTTCACTTCTTTAGTATATTCCCAATCAATCAACAACATGACCTTGCTCGGTCATAAGAATGATTATACGACCGGGGGTACTCCTGCCGGTTGGCATTATGCTGCGTGCTGGGGGTACACTGCTCCCAATGGCAGGGAATATGCTATAATTGGGCACTATGCAGGTACTTCATTTTATGATATAACCGATGCGCCTACCATAGTTGAATGCGGGATGGTACCAGGCCCGGGTTCATTTTATAATTACAGAGAAATGAAGACTTATTCACATTACGCATATATAGTTACTGAAGGTACCGGAACAGGCGTTACAATTGTTGATCTACAATATTTACCCGACTCCGTACATTTTGTTAAAAACTATACTTACAGCGGTTATACCAGGACTCATACAATTTCGCAGGAGGGGAGATACCTGTACTTAAACGGCGGAAATAATACACCTAATGGTGGATTAACCATATTGGATGTGATAGACCCGGAGAATCCGGTTAAGCTCGGAAGCTGGTCTACAAGGTACGTTCACGATAGCTTTATCAGAAATGATACTGTCTATGCCTCATGTATCAGCGCAGGTTATCTTTCAATTCTGGATGCAAGAAATAAAAACAATATCACTTTGATCACTGAATTTACATATCCCAATGCCGTAACCCATAATGCATGGACCACTACAAACGGGGATTATTTGGTAATCACAAACGAAGGCGGCTCAAACCATGCCTTTATCTGGGATATCCGTAACTTTAGTAATATCACACAGGTATTTGAATTCATACCTTATGAAAACTCCATGGTGCACAATGCATACTTCAAAGGTGACTCTTTGTATATGGCACATTACAGGGCAGGGGCGATAGTGTACGATGTTTCGAATATCAATGCACCGGTCGAGGTCGGACATTATGACACCTATCCCGGGAGCGGTACTTCATACCAGGGAGCATGGAATATCTATCCGTATTTTCAATCAGGCAAAATCATTGTAAGTGATATAGCCACCGGCTTGTATGTAATAAAAATGGGAACGAGTGTGAATATTACTCATAATAACGGAATGAACCCGGAAGAATATTCTCTTTCTCAGAATTATCCAAACCCGTTCAACCCGGTAACCAGGATAGACTTTAATATCCCTAAGAGCGGGCTTGTAACTGTGAAAGTATATGACAATTCAGGCAGGGAGGTCGCTTTACTTCTTAACGAGAATAAATCAAATGGCGCGTATTCTGTGTATTTTGACGGTGCTGATCTGAGCAGCGGAGTATATTTTTATTCTATCGAAGCCGGAGAATTCACCGAAACAAAAAAAATGATGCTGGTTAAATAAGCCAAAGGCTGTTAACAGTTTTACTCTATGACTTTAAAACCCCGTTAAAACGGGGTTTTTTTTGTGCTATTAAGTAAAGGTGTTTTCCAGCAAAGTAAGTCGTTGTTATGTTCTTATTTTTTCATAGCTTACAGATTGAACTTGATTCTTAGTTGTTTAGTGTTTAATTTATTTCGTCGGAGGTGATTTATTAACCTATTGATAAAATGGCTCCCGTA
>CALGOI010000364.1 GCA_937959065.1 uncultured Ignavibacteriota bacterium
TCTTCGTTTATCGATGCGATATCTTCCACCTTCTTATCTCTCACTAATTGCGCTATATTCTCGATCAGTGATGCCTTATTCACCTGGTACGGTATCTCTGTCACAACAATGCTTTGCTTACCGTTTTTCTGTTCCTCTATACCCGCTTTAGCTCTTACAATAACTCTACCGCGTCCGGTCATATATGCTTCACGTACAGGTTCATACCCGTATATTATCCCTCCCGTCGGGAAATCCGGCGCTGTAATATGCTTTATCAGCTCATTCATTGCCTTAGTGTATTTCTTCTTATCTTTTGCATCATCTTTGCTTATAGGATTATCTATCAAATAAACCACGGCATTTACTACTTCATTCAGATTATGTGGAGGAATGTTTGTTGCCATACCGACTGCTATACCATTCGAACCGTTAACAAGCAAGTTAGGTAGCGCGGATGGCAGCACCATCGGCTCCTGCAGTGTATCATCGAAATTTGGTGCAAAATTAACCGTATCCTTTTCGAGGTCACGTAACATCAACTCGGATATTTTTGCGAGACGCGCCTCAGTGTAACGCATAGCCGCGGGTGAATCACCGTCCACCGAACCGAAGTTACCCTGCCCGTCTACAAGAGGATATCTTAATGAGAATTCCTGTACAAGCCTCACCATCGTATCATAAACTGCTTTATCACCATGAGGGTGATATTTACCTAGTACCTCACCAACAATACGAGCCGACTTTTTGTAAGGCCTGTTTGGTGCAAGTCCGAGTTCGCTCATCCCGTATAAAACTCTTCTGTGAACCGGTTTTAAACCGTCCTTAACATCGGGAAGAGCACGCGAAACAATAACTGACATTGAGTAGTCGATATACGAAGACCGCATTTCGTCTTCTATATTGACCGGTATAATTTTTTCGTTATTAGCCATTAATATGATTGAAATTACTTAGATTTACCGAAATTGGGTGTTGAATTTTAACCCCATAAATATTTAAGATATTTTATATCTAAATCCTTTAAATATAAGTAATTTAGGCGGGTTTTTCAATGAATAAAAAGGCCTGATTTACCTATTTATTACTGTTAAATCAGGCCTTAATTTGTCTTCAAAGGGTAGGGGTTTATCTAAAACGAATAGCCAGCGCCAATGAAAAATCTGCGCTCATTTTCGGGCTGGGTTCCATTCAGATTATCGGCTACCGGATGCTGATAGGTAAAATTCACCGCGAATTGATTGTAATAAATATCCAGTCCTCCGGTTAAAAATACTGTCGTCCCGCCTGTACCATCTACCTCAACCCCATCCTGCGTATCGAATCCGGCATATTCGAGATATGTACCTGCATGAGGAAGAAAAGTCCATTCCCTTCCGCCCATTCGTGTCAATTTACCTGTTTCGATCTGGTAAAAGAAAGTTGAAGTGAGGTTAAATTTATTAGCAAATTTATACACGTTACTGTTAGCTGTATTCAAAGTATATATGACATCGTTATTAAATCCCAGCTTACCCTGGTACCTGGCAAGGTATGTCGCGCTCAGTAGAAAATCAAAGCTGCCTGTGCCCGGCTGGTAGTGCGGATCGACCTCGCCAAAGACTATCGATTTATTGTACGCTCCGGTGGGAAGCTTGACTCCTCCTCCCGCGAATAATCTTTGCCTGAATTCTGTGTCCGCATCAATATCAGTATTATAAACCTGGTACTGACCAATGAGACTTACATCACCAAAATCCTTTATTCTTTTTCCATCAATAGTATTCATTGAATACGGAGCATTCAAAAGGACTCTTACAAACGGGCTGAAATAATACCTTCCCGTTATTTCGACGTTGTCATATGATTCATTGGATTCTTCAGTTCCATGCCCTTCGTGGTCAAGATTCGCTTCACCCGGCAGACCGGGATTGCGATATTTGAAGCTTGAATACCTAATTCCTATCTGGCTGTTGTTGTAACTGGGATCTATCCCAAGATAACAGGCGCATAGGTCACATTCGGGCTTAAAGAGCTTATATTCCTTCTCAAGTACTTCGGATAGATGCTTGCTGAATACATCGTACCTATCCCCATTTTTATCAAAATCATCCGCATGCGATATATTTAGCGAGGCAATTATAATGATTGTAAGGCATATTAATCTTTTCATAGCACTAAAATTTTTAATTAATTAGCATGAATTCTGAATACATTCGCGGAATATGTCGGACCGCTTCCGCTGTGATGCTTAAACCTTAAATACAGGTTCCAGTCACCGTGCTCGGTTAAATTAACCTGCCCTGTATAATGACCGTTACCTATCGTCGAAGGGTTTGTATTACCTGTCGATACAACAGGTCCGAGACTAACTGCCATCGAATCGAAAGTAAACCACGGGAACGGCTGGTACGCAGCTCCGACTCGTTCACTCACCAGGAATTTTATATCGTTCATTCCCATCGACGCCTCTATCGGATTAATTAAAGCAAATGTATATGTTGTCAATGTGTCCGGTTGAAACTTAAGGAAACCGTCAGGGTTATCCCTTACCGTGAATCCCCCAAATTCAGCTTCGCCGTTCGGCTCACCGGGTACCTGGTGATTGTGTACATGAATATGAAAATGCCAGTGACGGTTATTATCGCTTGTCTGCGGATCAGTAAAAACAACAGCTCCTGCAAATATTCCATCAACCGCAATTGATTCCGGATTTTCAACAGGTGCTGTCACGCCGTGATTTGCCGGGGCGAACTCTATGTGAGCATCCGTTATTAAGTCACCTGTCACAGAGTCATACATTACAATATATATCTTGTTGTAACCTGTTTTAAGAGAGTCGCCGGCATACATCAGAACTTTTGCCTGTCCACCAATAGCATAAGATTCACCTATAAAGATCAACCCGTCCACATTCGGTCCGGTAGGAGCAACAGGGTTTGTATCATCTGAACATCCCTGGAAAACAAATAATATTACAAATAGTAATACTGATAAAAATGATTTTAAAACTGTTTTCATATTAGATTTAATTCGTTTAAATTTTATATAGGAACATATTTAGGCACAGACACTTTATGCCTCCCACATGACCTTTCTGAATTTTTAAACTAATGAATTAAATCTTTGGAGGGTGGTCTATCGAACTTAGATAACCTGAATTGTAAATATTTGAGGTGAAAATCTTATAATGTACTGTAATATCATTTTCAAAACTGCCTAATGTAAGCATTGAGACGATATACTCCGATATCTTGATATTATCACGTGTTACAGTCTTTGAAACCGGATCGGCTTTTGCTCTGTCACCTTCATTGTTCATCATTTTATCCAGATAACAGCAAGCATTACATCCTGCAACCTTCTTTTCGCATACCTCAGCAATTAGTTTTTCCCGGTTTATATTAAACAACATGTAATAAACCATCAGATAATTTGTCTGTAATCCGAGAAGTAATAATAATGCAATTGATATGCTTTTACAGGTCAACTTCATTACAGATAACGTAATAAAAATATAAATTTTGAAAAATGTAGATTTTGGGTAGTTTACCTTTCCGGTTCAAGAAATGTCAATTCGGTCAGAACCATGGCTTTTTTACCGTCATGGTCTATGAACATTATCATTTCGGGAATGAATGCTACTCGCAGGTAATCCGAATCATACAAATTCCAGTACAATGCTGTCTGCCCATCGACCTCCTTCTCTTCTATCGAATGAACGGAGTATATGCGGGTATTGAACTCGCCGTGACTCACTTTTATCTGCATTCTATCCTTATCAAATTCTACAGCGACCAGCTTTATCCCCGTTGATTCGAATTCACCGAGACTGTCATTATATATTGACCACTCATCAGCCACAACCCTTACCACCTGTGCTTTACACAATGGGACAGTAATAACTAAAAACATTATTGCGATGATAATTCTCATGATATCATTGTATCTTTTTTGTTCTCAACAGTAATGAACTCACTAACATTCCCGGTTTCTTTGTCTAAAATAACCCCCGTTAGATTACCATACCCATAATTCTTATAAAAGCACCCCGTATCGATATTTGCATACCACCCCGGATTATAATCAACTTCTTTCAGCGGAGTATGCCCGTACACCTGGAATTTATACAGTCTCGTCGGAACCTTCCTGTGCCATATAACATCGTCTGTTTCACTGGTTATCCCGGCGTGCGTGATTATTACGCCCTCCAATTCAATTTTTTCGGGAAGATTTTTTATAAACTCCATATGACCGGTTTCCTCAAGAACTCCCCTGTACATCTTTACATCTATTTTACGCGAACCCGTATACGATTTTATAGTTGCATCACCGCCGTTAATGATATGATTCTCTAATCTCTTTTCCGGAGTAATATGCGGGGGATCCGGTACTATCCCGTGAACCCTAAGAATTATATCTTCATGATTTCCCAGAACACACTTTATTCCCTCATCGATGCAAAACTGGATTACTTCCCTGGAATTCGCTCCCCTGTCAACCAGGTCTCCAACAGAGTATATTTCGTTAGTATTTTGCTTTAATTTTGGGTAAAGCTCCTTAAGCGTATTAATACAGCCGTGTATATCACCTATTACCGCAATTAAACTCATATTGTCATTTTAAAAATAGAAAAAATAGAATAAATTCCTTACTTTAAGTTAACAATCATATACCACAAGTATAAGTGACAAAAGCATACGAGATACAAAGAGAACCATTTATCGTGCCAACTAAGGACGGTAAGCTCATAAAAGAGCATTTCGGGAATGCAAGCATCAACGCCGGCAATTACAGTATCGCCAATATGATAGCTCCCCCGGGATGGAGTGAACCGTTTCAGACACCTGAATTTGACGAAGTAACCTTTATTATTTCCGGACAAAAGAAATTCGAAATAAATAACGAAGAAATTATTCTCAATAAAGGTGAATCAATTATTGTTAGAAAAGGTACACGAGTAAGATACTCTAATCCATTCGATAAACCCGTCGAATATATGTCATTTTGCATTCCTGCATTTACATTGGAAAAAGTTCACAGGGAGAATGAATAATTGAGCGAAAAGTCTCTCAAAATATTGACCGCTTCAGCCGGATCGGGTAAGACATTCAACCTGATCATGGAATTCCTGTATCATGTGATCAAGGACCCTGAAGATTATAAACATATCCTTGCGATCACCTTCACCAATAAGGCTACCGAGGAGATGAAAACACGCATCATCTCCACTCTCATCGAGATAGCTAACGGAAATAAAAAGAGTATCTACTATCAGAAACTAAACGAGAAGTACCCGAATAAAGACCTCGAAACCCAGGCTAAGAAGGTTCTGGAGAATATCCTCCACCATTACTCTAATTTCCACATACAGACCATCGACGCTTTCTTTCAGAAGGTAGTAAGGGCATTCGCGCGTGAATTGGAACTCCAGATAGGATACGAACTCGAACTAGACCAGGACCTTGTTTTAGCGGCAGCAACAGACAGCATGCTAAACAGAATAAATACAGACCCCGTTCTCGCCGAGTACCTGGAGGAATTCGTCTTCAATCTCATCGACCGCGACAAAGGCTGGAATATTGAACAGGACATATACCGTAACGGGAGAGAGTTATTCTACGAGCGCTTTCATAAGCTGCAGGAAGGCATAGACAAAAAAGGCATCGATGACAAACAGAGAGTACGTGATTTCATAATTACCCTCCACGGCATAACGGATAAATTCGAGCAGACAATGATGGGTTATTCACAGCAGGCGCAGGAGATAATGAATCAGCACTCGCTTGGTGTAAAGGATTTCGCGTACGGGACAAGCGGCGTAGCGGCATACCTGGTTACCAAGATAGGTAAGCGAAAGGATTACAAGCCGACAACCCGTGTATTTGAGGCAGCCGAGCACGATAATAACTGGGCATCGAAAACCTCACGCCACAAAAAGACAATAATGGATTGCCTCAACGCCGGGCTTAGAGATGTACTGCATAATGTTCTCGCTCATTACGATGAGAACTATATGGAGTACAATACTGCTGTTGAAATACTGAAGAACATCTACGTTGCCGGGATTCTTGCCGATATCGAGGAAAGTCTGAAAGAGTACAGAAAGGAAAACAACATTTTTCTTATTTCCGATACGAACCGTCTTTTGAAATCGATGATAACTAAAGACGAAGCTCCGTTTATCTATGAAAAGATTGGCAGCCACTTCAAGCATTATCTGATAGATGAATTCCAGGATACGTCCGGCTTCCAGTGGAGAAATCTCTCTCCTCTTATCAAAGACGCGCTCGGAAGCGGTCACTCGGCTCTCATCGTGGGTGATACAAAGCAGGCTATATACAGGTGGCGCGGCGGTGAGCGTGAATTACTGAATGAGATAGAAAATGAGTTCTCTGAGTTCGGTGAGATGATCGAACGCCTTCCTCTCGAACAGAATTTCCGGAGTGGTGAGAACATTATCGAATTCAATAACACATTCTTCGAAAACTCACTCCGGCATATACTGCCGGAGATAGAAGATTTGCATCTCGAAAAGGTCGAGACAACATTTCGAAAAGTACGGCAGCAGAAAAATAAAACAGGCGGATATGTTAATGTTAAATTCATATCCGAACCCGATTCGGAAAAGCGGTACCAGGAAGCCATGAAACACGCCCTGATGCGTGTACAGCAGGCAATCGACGACGGATATCTAAAAAAGGACATAATGATACTCACGCGGACCAATCGCGAAGCTAAGCAGATAACGGAATTCCTGCTGGAGAACAATATACGCGTCATATCACCGGATTCATCCAATCTAAATTCCAGCTATACTGTCAAATTCATCGTTAACATAATCAAATACCTGAATAACTGGAAAGACGGTATCGCGAGAGCGCAGATATTGTATTACTATCTCACAAAAATAAAGCATGAGCCCGTTGACCCCCACGTTATATTCAGTGGCAGGGGCGATCTGTTTAAAGAAAAAATGCCGGAAGAATTTGCCAAAAGAACTTTCAGCCTGAATAAATTCTCACTGGTCGAACTCGTCGAGGAGATCGTCAGGATATTCGGACTGAATATGAAAAACGATGCCTACCTGCTGCGCTTCCAGGATATAATTCTCGATTACTCTACAAAGGTTAATAACGATTTCGCCGGGTTCATCGAGTGGTGGGACGAAAACAAGGGCAAGAAATCCATTACCATATCGGGTGAGGAAGACGCCGTCAATATTTACACAGTACATAAAGCAAAAGGGCTTGAGAAGCCGGTCGTCATTATCCCGTTTGCTAACTGGATCTTTTTCGAAGGATTCAAAAATACGATATGGGTGACCCCGGAAAGGAAACCCTTCGATGAAGCCGCTCCGTATCTTGTAAGGGCAACGAATTCACTTGAGAATACCTATCTTAACGATGACATGCAGCTGGAAAAAGCGCAGTCTTTCATAGATAATCTCAACCTGGTTTACGTGGCGTTTACCCGCGCGGCTGAACGGTTATTCATTATAGCACCCGACAATCCGCAGAAAGGCACATTCTCAGCCAAGAATCTTATCTCAAAGACCATACTGGCCACAGAAGACCTGGTCAGTCACTACGATGAGGAACAGGAGATGTTTGAATATGGTGAGAAGACAAAACCGAATAAAGCGAAAGAGGAGGGGAAGAAATTCTGTAACATCGAGACATACCCTGCAACCGACTGGCACGACAGGCTGATACTAAGCTCCGCTAAATCAAAGAAAGAGAAAAAGTAATT
>CALGOI010000365.1 GCA_937959065.1 uncultured Ignavibacteriota bacterium
AGGTTTGTAATTATATTATAGGAAAGAGTAGCAGGTAAACCGTTTGTACTATATGAAGAGTTATTTTTGACGGCTATATGTCCAGCCATTATTGAGATAACTCCTGCATCTATCGCGCTCTTGAATAAATGCAACTCCTCCATTTCACCATTTATAAATACTACTTTGTTATGACTATCACCACTCACATTTCCGTGCCCGGGAAAATGCTTTGCTGTTGCAATTACTCCATTGTCCTGTGAAGCTTTGATAAAAGCAGCAGCTAAATTACCAACATTTGTTTCATTGCCGCCAAATGATCTGTTACTTATAATATCCTGGTTATAACCATAATCACAAACCGGGGCATAATTTTGGTTTATACCCATATCTTTAAGAAGCCCGGTGATCTCAGCTGACATGGTTCTTGATTCTTCTTCTGTTGTGATTGTATTTGTTTTAGGAAAAGACTGGATACCGGATATTTTCCGATTTATTAACGATGGTTCACCATCTGTTGAAATTATCAGCGGTAACCGTGAACTAGATTCAGCAGTATTTTGCAGATCGGCAGTTAAATTAATGAACTCATCTTTTGATCCCCCGAGCAATATTGTTCCGCCAATTACCCCATCCATTATTAACGATTTTATTTCACCGCTGGATTTTCCATTTGAACCGCCGGATGAAATTATCAGCTGGGCTACCTTCTCACCATCTGAAATAGAATTATAAATCGCATTTACTTTTGAATCTAATGCAGGATTATTCGAATAATAGTCCTCCAAAGTAAAAATGGTATCTGTTTTTTCTTTTTCACCTCCTGCCAATACATTATTACCTTCTTTGTCTTTACATGAAAAGAAAATTATTAACAGAGAGAAGGCGAAACTTAATGCGAAATTATAAACCATACTATTTTTATTCATTTAACAAAAAATATCCGAATTCAGGAGATGGTGGGTTGGTTCTGATAAAAGACCATTTCACAATACCTTCGCCTTTTTTCACCCACATCTCAGCTGAAAAAGTAATTGAGAGTGAATATCTAATATGAATACAATCTTTGAATGTTTTATTGGATACATATACATTCTCATTATCATTTACTATAGTACCTTTCCATTCTGCAGACTCCCATTTATAACCTGTATTTATATTCTCCGTTGGAGGTATAAACATAAAATCCTGTTCATTTAAAACAAAAGATCCATCCGTTTTTTCAGAAACACTTACACCGAAATCGCCAAAATAAGGAAAAGAATTAAATACAGCTGTTATTTTACCTGGCTCTTTAACTATCTTTGTTATTTCAACTATAAGACTCGAATCAGACTTTTCATATTTGTATTCCCATTTTCTATTCTCCAACAATGGGATCAAGGACTTTGAAGAAATACTTATATCCGAAGTATTGCAAGAATATATCGTTATTGCAGTTATTATTAAAAGAAATCTAGCCATGATCATAAGATAAGCTTATCTCCCCGGAATAATATGTTTTAGTTTCACCACCGGTTAATTCAACGATCAACCCTCCATCATGTCCAATATCTTTAACAACAGCCGGTACCTCATCATCATCAATAAACTTTCTAATTAATATTTTTTTATCTATGTATGAGCAATTCTGCTTCCATAGATCAAAAAGTTTTGTCTTATCCTTAAGCACATTCAGGTTTAAATAAAAATTCTTAACAATTTCACAAAGAAGCTCTTCCCTGCATACTTTACTTCCGGTTACCTGGTATATCGATGTAGCTTTCATTTTAATTTCATCCGGAAATTTTCTTTGATTAACATTAACTCCAATTCCAATGATAAATTTCTTTACCGGTTTATTAATGTCCTTTATCTCAATTAAAATACCGGATATCTTTTTCCCGTTTACCAGAACATCATTTGGCCATTTCAAGGACAATTCATTGCCGTTGTCATCGATAAATCTCTTGAGCGATAAAAAGATTATGAAAGCAGTATAGAAATTTACTACCTGGATATCGTCGACTTTTAATGTAAAATTCTTCACTATAGTAAAAGTAATATCCTCGCCTTTTTCTGCCGTCCATATCCTGTTAAATCTTCCCTTGCCCTGTGTCTGGTAATCACACACTACTAGCGAATTGTCATTTAACTGAATGCTCTTGGCATACTGGTTAGTAGAGTCAAGAATATTAAAATAATAAACTTCATCTAACGGACCATCACCTGTTAAGGATTCTTTTATATATTCTACATCCATCAAATAAAAAAAGTTAAACCAGTAACAAGATAAGGTTTAACTTTTAAAAATTAAATTATGAAACTAATATTAGTTATCCGGGGAAGAAGGTCTGCTCTTTGTTTTACTGTCTGCTTCTGTATTAGTCGGTTTCTTAGCACCTTTTGTACTTGATCCGTCTTCTTTTGTGTCTTTTTTAATTCTCTGGTCATTTGTCCTTTTTTCAAGTTCTTTTATCTTTTTCTGCAGCTCCGGGGGTGAATCATAGGTTAATGCAGAGAAGCTGTCCACTCTCCCGTATCCATAATATTTATCCCATCCCGGTGTGTCTTCGTCAGGATCACCAACCTGGTCTTTTGCTGTCGATTTGATTATCCTTTCAAGATCTTTATTTGTTCTTGAATTATTTTGACTCAATAAAAGTGAAGCTAGAGCGCTTACTATAGCTGTGGATTGTGATGTACCACTCCAATATACTGTAAAATCATTAATATCTTCATAATCTAATCCATAAATCTTATTCCCCGGGGCAACTACTGCAATGTGTCTTCCATAGCAGCTACCACCTCCCCATGAAAATCTCGTACACCGGTTATCATCGGTATCTGTCGCCCCAACCGCAAATACTCCCTTGAAACTTGCCGGGTAGTAATCCCTTTGGTCACCTTTGTTCATCATCGCGGCAACAATAAACTTACCCCTTTTCAAAGCATATTTTATCGCTGTTTCAAGCGTCTCGGAATAATCATCTCCGCCTTCACTCATGTTAATTACATCAGCACCATTATCAGCAGCATATTTAATGGATTCAGACCACCAGGAGTACTCTCCATAATTATCATCACGCAGATTTTTAAGATTCATTAATCTGCACGCATGATCAATACCGGCAAATCCAATTCTGTTATTAGTTGAAGCACCAATCACGGTTGCTATATTTGTCCCGTGACCAAATCCATCTGTTGGACGGTTATCGTCATAGGCAAAATCCCATCCTTTATAATCATCGATATATCCGTTACCGTCATCATCATAACCGTTATTAGGTATTTCCTTTTCATTGATCCATATCCGGCTTCTGATGTCAGGATGATCATCCCTGATACCGGAGTCTAATATAGCTACTATTATATCACTTGAGCCTGTCTCTATCTCCCATGCTCTGAGCATATTTATATCAGCACCTATCCTGGAAGCACTTCTTCTTCCGCTTGGAGTTATAGAACCATCGTTACTAATATACCATTGGCGATACAGCATTTCATCATTTGGAGAGGTAAAAAGAGAGTTTAATTCATTCAAATCTCTTCCTTTTTGCCCCGCTGCTCTGCCAACATAGTTCAATTCTGAATACAATACATTATCATCCTTTGAATACGAATCAACAATTTCTTTTACATCAAAAGGGTGGGAATCATCTATATGGAATAAATAAATTCGTGACATTTCTAGTTCATCATATATCCTTTTATCTCCGTTATTTAACTCAAAAACTTTCTCAATCTTTTTTATTCTATATTTCCTGTTTTTTTCATCTATTGATTTTATACCGGTATTAATAGAAATCCTTCCGGTTGCTTCAGATATAAATATTTCTGTATTAAACAATATAAAAAACGTATTTTGGGAATAATTAGTGGTATTATCAGCAAAGGATAATCCGGACAATGATAAGAAAATAAATGCGGTAAAAAGAATTGTAGAAGTTTTTCGCATAAACTTGTCAGTTAATTAAAATAATAATTCAGTCCCAGCCCCAGTTTTAAACCATCTAAATAAATTTTAGAGTTATAATTCTGCTGGATTGAATACCGGGTTCCATTAACAATTATTTGATCTGTTGGAAACTCACTCTCAACAATATACTCACCTTCCCTGAAAGTTACTTCAAAAACCGCAGAAAGTGAGCTTAGAATCCTGTATTCTGCACCGGTGGCTATATGAAAATTTAACGCTTGTTCAGTTGATTTAGTTTCAGATTTTAAATTCAGTATTTGCCTTTCCCTGTCACCAAAATAAATCCCGACACCCCCGCCAAGATATAGTCCAAATTCGTTTGCAAATCTGGGCAATTTATAAAATGCTGATATTTCAACAGGAATTGCCCATATTGTCTCTTTTACTCTCAAATTCACTGAAGATGCACCGTTGAATACTCTGTAAGAAAGGTCACTATCCTCAATTTTTATATACTAAGTTGAAATTCACAGTATAAGATATTCACCAAACATTTTTCTTAATGATATTCAATAAAAGATACAACCTGCAAGCATTTATTGGATGGACTTTCAGAAATGG
>CALGOI010000366.1 GCA_937959065.1 uncultured Ignavibacteriota bacterium
GAAGACAAACAGCCGCTTAACATGATTCTCGACGATGGTGGCGACCTTACCAATATAGTTCTCGATAAATACCCGGAATTAGCAAAAGATATAAAAGGTATCACCGAGGAAACTACAACAGGTGTTCTAAGATTGTACGAGAGAATGAAAAAGGGTACATTACCGGTGCCATGTATCAATGTGAATGACTCCGTAACCAAATCTAAATTCGACAATAAATACGGGTGCCGTGAATCCCTTGTTGACGCTATCAGAAGAGGTACTGATGTTATGCTTGCCGGTAAAGTTGCTGTTGTATGCGGTTACGGTGATGTAGGTAAAGGTTCTGCACAATCCCTAAGAGGCGCAGGGGCGAGAGTACTTGTTACTGAGATCGACCCTATCTGTGCATTACAGGCAGCCATGGAAGGATACCAGGTTGTATTACTTGAGGAAGTAGCCGATAAAGTGGACATCTTTGTAACTGCAACAGGTAATAAAGACATTATCAGCGGAGACATTTTCAAGAAAATGAAAGATAAAGCCATCGTTTGTAATATCGGTCACTTCGATAACGAGATAGACATGGCATGGCTTAATTCTAATTATGGCGATACAAAAGATACTTTAAAACCTCAGGTAGATATTTACAATATAGACGGAAAAGATATCATTGTTCTTGCTGAAGGAAGACTTGTAAATCTTGGTGTGGCAATGGGACATCCTTCATTTGTTATGTCAAACTCGTTCAGCAACCAGGTACTTGCACAGATCGAACTATGGAACTACAACGATAAGTATGAGAACAAGGTATATGTATTACCTAAACATCTCGATGAAAAAGTAGCAGCTCTCCACTTAGAAAAAGTCGGAGCTAAATTAACCAAACTAAGCAAAGAACAGGCAGATTATATTGGCGTCGAAGTCGACGGACCATATAAATCTGACATGTACCGCTATTAATTATTAGTTTTTAATCTTTAATGTATAATATTCTTTGGAAAAAGATAATATTATAAAAGAGAAAAGTTATAATTTTGCATTAAGGATTATTAAGCTGTACAAATATTTGATTGAAAATAAAAAGGAATTTGTTCTTTCTAAACAATTGTTGAGATGTGGAACTTCAATTGGTGCAAATGTTGAAGAATCAATTGGCGGTTCAACTAAAAAAGAATTTGTTTCAAAGCTCTTCATTGCGTATAAGGAAGCCAGGGAAGCTCATTATTGGATTAGATTGCTTAAAGATTCAAAATATATAACTTCCCGGGAAGCAATTTCTTTATTATCTGACAATGAAGAGATTCAAAAGATTCTCGGAAAGATTATCTCAACATCTAGAAAGAAAATATGATAAAATTATTATACATTAATAATTAATCATTAATCA
Organism: uncultured Ignavibacteriota bacterium; assembly: GCA_937959065.1. Taxonomy (GTDB): domain Bacteria; phylum Bacteroidota; class Ignavibacteria; order Tepidaquicellales; family Tepidaquicellaceae; genus JAEYVS01. The sequence goes on from CALGOI010000366.1 coordinate 1,370, forward strand.
TTAATCATTAATAATTAAATAAGCTATCGTAGCTCAGCTGGTAGAGCAGCTCATTCGTAATGAGCAGGTCACCGGTTCAACTCCGGTCGATAGCTCATATTATTCACCCTGCAAATTAATTTTTGCAGGGTTTTTTTATTAACTTATTAACAATCACCTGTTAATATCCCTGTTAGTAATTATTTAACGTCCATTTTACGGTTTTCCGCATCATTTACGATAACACACAAAAGTATAATTTTGAAAAAATAATAAGTTTTTTATGATTTCTGTATTGGCTAAATTTGAAGAATATGTCAGGAAACATCTTCAAAAGATTATATTCGTCCGGTGCAGGTTTATTGATCACTATTATTGTTGGAACACTGGGGTATTGGATAATATTTGAGCAAAATTACTCTTTGTTCGACTGCTTCTTTATGACCTTCATTACCGTTACTACCATTGGATTTGGAGAGGTTATACCATTGGATCAGTATTACGGAGCAAGATTTTTTACAGTGATAATTGCCTTATCCGGAATAGGCTTCATTACATATTTTGTTTCCACTCTTGCCGGAACCATTATTGAAGGATACTTTAAAGAAAACTATCAAAAAAGTAAAAGGAATAAAATGATTGGAAAATTAGAAAATCATTATATACTATGCGGAGTTAACCCCTATACAAATAAGATAATTGAGGAATTAGCAATTACAGGCAGGGAACACGTCATAATCGATACGGATGTTGAAAATATTGCAAAGATCGTAGAACGTTTCAAAAATGAATATTATATCGAAGGAGATGCTACTGAAGATGATATTTTAAAAACTGCCGGCATTGAAAAAGCGATTGGAGTATTTGCTGCCACTCAAGATGATAATGTTAATCTGGTGATCAGCTTATCGGCGAAACGTCTGAATCCATCAGCCAGGGTGGTGGCTTTCTGCTTTAACCATAAAAATGTTGAAAAACTGATGCTTGCAGGTGCCGATAAAGTCGTATCCCCTACAAATATCGGGGGAATGCGCCTCGCATCAGAGATGATCCGGCCTACTGTGACTAATTTCCTGGATAATATGCTAAGAGAAGACAGTAAAACCTTTAGAATTGAGGAAATAAAGATTCCGGAGAAACATAAAGGAAAGGAATTGCGAGATTTAAACATTTCCGGATTCAAGTGTACACTTCTAATGGCTATAAGGACAGGACAAAATTGGATGTTTAAACCGGAGGATGACTATATTCTCAAAACAGGGGATATACTTGTAGTGATGACTACACCAAACGAAAGGAATGAATTATTGAATATGCTATAAATAACTTTATCTAAACAATTATACCTATTAATAATATATACCTCTTAAATAACTTTATATAATGTTTTATATAATTTAAAGAAAAGCTCTCAATGTTTCCACTGAGAGCTTTTTTAGCTTTGAAATTTCGCAAATTTCAAAGTTTACCCTAATTATTATTTACTCACTTACTCCAAAAACCTACTGCTCTCGTGGTTTCCCACGTCCTTTTTTGTCGTAGTATTCGCCTTCGATCCTCAGGAATTCCTCTTTTTCCTCATCAGTCAGGATTGGTATTCGTATTACCTGACCGGGGTAGATAAGATTTGGATTTACTATCTCCTGTTTTACTCCCGGGGGAGCAGAGATTATACCGTTCTTATTGGCTTCCCAGATCGCCGGCCATAGATGCGGATTATCGTAATGCTGTCTCATGCCCGCAATCTTCCAGAGACAGTCTCCCTTTACAACTGTATATTCTGTGTACTGTGGTTCTTTTTCTTTCTGTTCTAACTCTTTTTCCCACTGCTCAAGCTTTGCTTTCAATGCTTCATATCTTTCCGCAAATTCAGGTAATGACTTATACTCAGATGCTGCGATATCATTAAAGAACTCTCTTCTTGCTTCTTCAGGTGTGCCTAATCTCTTGTTTACGCGCTCTTCTGTATGGATAAATTTCGCTCTGAAGCTTGCAATCTCCTGTTCATCCAGGTTTGGTATTGTGCTGTTATCAAGCTTTAGTACGAAATTAATATCTTTTGTCTCACCTGCCTCCTCGTCATCCGATATTGTAAAATCTATCGATTCAGGAGTCTCAGCACCCAGCATAGCAACCATCCCGGAGTCCACATACGCAGTATATTCGCCGGGTAATAAACCAAGATAGTATAATGTGCCGTCGTTGAATGATGTTATTACCTTATCTTCTTCATTCTCATGATTATATATATGGATTTTTACGCTCGGTAATGGTATCTCTGCGCCGTCTTTTATGGCTACCACGCTTCCATATACTTCTTCTGAGAAATAGAACGGTATCTCAACAAGTTTAATCTGATTTGGATCTGTTACTAGTGCAAACTTTTCAAATTTCGGTTGTAAGAAAGGATTCTTTCCGGAGAGGGGATTGATTATTACGTCATACTCTTTGTATGGGCTCAATTCACTCGCTATAAGAATTCCTTCATCGTTTCTCTCCATCGATACATTCTGATTGAATTTAAGATCTATATCATCTACAATCAATTCGTCTTTATCATATACTCCGTTATTATTAGCGTCCTGGAACATTCTGAATGCTACACCGCCGGTTCCTACACTTTTTCTGTTTGTTGTAAAAATATTTTCATTGGCGTTATCATAACCTATAGTTCCATGAACATTGAACACAAGTGATTTATCATCAGCAATCGTATTGGTTACTGCAAAAGGGAATTCATATCTGAATACCACGTTAAATGATGAAAAATCGTACTGAAGATCATTTGAATAATTAAATTCTACACGCGCATTACGTGTAATGTTGCTTGAATAGCTGATCCTTGCATGTGAGAATTTTTTGTTTACTCCATCATATTTTAAAGTTGCACTTATGTACTTTCCTGACATAAAATCAGGTGTAATAACATTTAGAAATGATGCAGGTGTGCTAAGACCAAACTTTACTTCACGTCTTACCCCGGTAGAATATTGTGACTTCTCCTCTGAATATGAATAATTAACAGACGGACTGAAATTTAATATAGAGAAATTTGTACCGGCTTCTAATCTGTAGCGCTCTCCATCAGGAAGTTTTTCATATAATCCCTGTCCCTGTAATCCCATTCTTATACCCAAAATCTCGAGTGGAATACCAGCTGTAATTTCAGCATCTTCTTCAAGCTTTCTTATATTGTAAATGGCATTTTGCTTATACTTGGTATACCTCAAGCTGAATGACTGAAGATTGAAATATGAAGCACTTAATGAAACTCTGTGGTATAGCTCCGGGGCAATTGTATAATTAAACAAATAATCATCGAGGAATCTGCCGGATAGGGAATTGAAGAATATTGGATTTGCAAATACTTTACCATCTGTTGATGTAAAATCGACTCCCGTTCTGTTAGTTAACCATGAAGTCAGACCATATCCAACGCTGCCGTGATAAATCATATCCTTGGAGTCGTTCTGACGGCCGATATTCAAATAATACTGAAAATCACCCTCCGGAAGGTAATCAAATGGAACCTGTATACGTCTGTTATTTTCGATCAATTGTCCGTCAGGACTGTAAATTCTTAATTCAATCGTGTTTGAACCGTACGTCATTGGAATTTTGAACTGGTAATTCCCGTTATCATCAGCTTTTGTATATGCTACCATTTCGTTGTTAATGAATAGCTCGACGTCGCTCAAAGGAATAGTTTTATCAACTAACGTATAAGTACCAAAATTTCCTTCTACTTCGAATGGCGCATTTGTAAGAGTAATCCCGGTATACGGGTGAGGATCGATTCCTCTGGATTGCAACTTTGTTCCAACTAGTACCTGGTTTAATAAATTATTATCACCAAATACGTATCTCCAGTTTATATCATAATCAAATTTGCTTGAGAAATGCGACTCATTTCCGCTTAAGTTAATATTTAAATCTCCACCCACTACTTCACTTCCTGAATTAATGCTGTAACTGTAATTCGGATAAGCTCCTTCTGAGTAACTGGATGAGAAGAAATAGTCTATGAACTCACCTTTGAGCCAGTTTTTGGATCTTTTAAATAAAAGGGGGGTTTCCTTTGTAACCGATTCTTTTTCCAGTAACGCATCCCTTAAGTTTTCTCTTTTTGCTTTTGCCTCGATCGGAGTTCCTGTCTCAGAGTACAAAGCTAAAGATAACTGGCTTAAATCGACCTGTATTTCCATATCGAAAGCTTCAGCAAGAACTTTGGGGTTCATATATACTTCATCTTCGATAACTACAAAATCTTTTTTGGAAAACTGTACGGTTTTTCCATTAAATGAAATCTCTCTCGAATTTAAATCTATCATATACTCCCGTCCGGAATACATATAGTAACCCGAGATCCTTTCACCCGTCCTGTTGTTGTTAATCTGTAATGAGGAAAAGAATGCCTGAACCGGTATATATGTATCGTCTCCTTGATAATAACAGGTAAATAATGTGCTGACTAAACCTGCGTAATTGAAATTCAAATACATTTCTTCAGGACCGACTTCAGACTCTTTTTCAATTATCTTATCCTCGCTGTCTTCGTAATCCATTAACTCACTTGTCGAAGATGTATCAGCAGTACGTGAGTCATCCCCGGCAGTCTTATTATCCTGTGCTTGAATTGACAAATTCAAACACAAAATTACAAAGAACAGATATGTGAGTAAGAAAACTTTTTTCATTACTTGATACTAACGGTTACAGTTTTAGTTATAGGTGTTTTTAAAGGCTTATCACTTAAAGGAATATCAGGATTAGTATCCGCAGTGATTATTACTTCAGCTTTATATTCGCCCGGCTTTAAGTCTTCAAGCTTAAATGAATTCTTTCTTGTCATCCCGTAGTAAACAGTAAAATACTGTGTCTGTTCAGTGACAAGGCTGCCTGAAGCATCATAAAGCTTTACTGTTGACCCGGCAAAAAACGGATAATCTCCCTGTACTTCAAGCGGTACATTGATATTCAGATATTGATCGTCAATATCTGTTGTTATCTCTGCGAGATTTACACTGTTCTCATACCGCTTGTTCTTGTAGATAACAGTAGTTACCTGGTTAAGAACAAAGTTTATCGAAGCAGAAAGGGAAGTAGATGTATCTGTAATAACCTGTTTCGATTGAGATGAAGTTATAATCCTGGTCCAGTATGTACCTTCTTTCATATTCTTTTGCGGCTTTACAGTCATTCTGACTGTTTGCTTTTCTCCCGGTTTAAGTGAGAATTTTTTAGGAAAAGCGTTAACCATGTCAGTAAGATCGTAATCCATGTTTATATTACTTGAATCTGAATAAAGCATGGTTACATTGCCCTGGTCATCCGATGCAGGATAGCCGAACTTAAAGAATATTGAGATTTCCTGGGTTTCAGTGGTTTGGTTTGAGACCAGGAAAGTACCAAACTGGTTCTTTTGGTCCACCAGTACCACGTAAGGTGATATCACTATCTGTGCGAAAGCAGATGCAGATATCAAAAGTGCGATTAGGGTAAATGCTAATGTTTTCAAAGCTATTGGTTTTTCTTTATAGAAAAATTTAATTTTTAAAGTATGACTGCTGTTATTGTTATAGTTCCGGAATAATCATTTGATGGAAATGCATTTGTCGGAGGGGAAACTGTCCCTCCAAGCCAAAACGTAACTGAGTTAGAACCTGCCGTATTTACTACAAACGGATTATTAGGATTAAAAATAGTTGAACCATTGACATTCAGGTTACCTGATAATCTATAAGATGCATTATTTGAAGCAATTGAAAATGGGATTGTATGTCCGTTTCCATCACTTAATACTGTTGGAATACTATGTGTAACCCTGATATTTGTATTGTTATTAGGTACAGTAACCCTATACCTTCCGGCATAACTATCATTATATGGAGTAGAATTTGGATAACCCGGAAATGAATCATATAGTATTAAAGAAAGTTTTGCATCAAACGATTGTGCGTTTCCATTTCCAAAGAATAAGACTGTAAAAGTTAACGTCAAGAAAGTGTAAAAGATTTTTTTCATTCTCTAATTTTTTCTTAGTTTGATTACTTGAAAATTAATAATTTTTAAACTAAGATTTCATTTAATAAACCGATGTAACAACAAATCTACCAATATACTTTCCGTTTTTTAATGCTACAGGAAGATACATTGTACCTCCTATCCACAAATTTAATTTCCCGACCTTAGAAAGATCATAAAGATTTATACTCGATCCACTTGGAAGGGGATTAGGGTCATGGTATCCGTTTTCCGGACCGGTCTCAGACGCTATGTTTGTTTTAAATGTCATTTTAATATCATCACCGATCGATTGTCTTCCTGAATTGCTGTTATTTGCCATATTAGTGAGAGTGACCGATTGATCGTAAAGGATCGTAACCAGCCTGTTCGATTGCCCTAAGATAGTAAATTTTAATCCGTCAAAATTGGAAATGATCTTTTCATTTTCATTTGTTCGCAATGCAAATTCACCCAAATACAAATTGTTGCTGCCCTCCATAGCAAGCCCGCGTACTAAATTTGCAGTAATGTTTACTGTAGTAAAATCATTATCCTGAGCAGAGGTATTCTTAAAGCTTAATACTATCAGTATTATGAGTATGTTTAGTATTATCGATTTCATTTATGCTCTTCTTTCTTTTTTAAAACTCTCTACCCCGTTTCCGGGGTAAAGAGTTATTTTTAGCAATCAGTCAAACAAATAAGGTTAAAAATCTTAATAAGCAACTGTTACAGTAATTGTACCGGTCTTGTTACCTGCTGTAGCACTTGTTGTAGCAGTCAATGTACCGCCAAGCCATAAATGCTTTGCACCTGAGCTTGATAGGGTAGTCGTACCGTTAACACCTGTTAAGATATTCGAACCTGATGTGTAGGTGCCGTTATCTGTAACATGCATAACCCATGTACTAACTGTTACTGCAGGATCACTCATAGTAAGAGTTGCATTTGAAAGTGTAACATTAATGCTTGATGAAGCGTTACCTGAAACAGTAAATTTAGCACCATTCTGCGGAGTTAAAACTGATGTTGCAGAGTTGTCAGGATTCTGTTGGACGATACCAAAGCTCATATCAGTATCTTTTACGATTGTCAGACCTTTTCTTAGATTAGCAGTAACGTTAGCTGTAGTGTTTGCTGAAACCTGCGCGAAAGAGTCAGAAGACGCAATTAATGTAAAGATCGCAGCAACAAGTAAGAATAACTTCATTTTTTTCATTTTTTAGGTTTATTTAAGTTAAAAAGTTAATTTTAATCGTTTTAGGATTTATTGTTCATATATATTGCAAAATGGCCATTTTGAATGCCCTGGAGGGGAGCAATCAAGTAATTGCCAGTAATACAAAATCTGTAATGTAATTGGAATTTTAATACCCGCGTGTGCAATTTCCAATTATACAATAAGTATGCCAAAGCAATTTACTTCTATGAAAATTACTTTAAACTCTTTAATTTAACGGATTTAGTGTCCGGAAATATGATGTTGTCTGTTTGTATCATAATTATTAAAAGATTATATTCAAACTAATTTAATAGTACATGTATGAATATAGTTAAAAAACTTTATAAACTTAAATACGATAGTAAAACTACTTAGATATAGCTAATCAACTAAGACAAACTTAATTGTAAAAAATTAAAATGTCAATAGTAAAATTACTAATATTTAAAAAAATTATTAGTTGTTATACTGTTATATTTTTTATTACAAATTCTTTATAGTGATTTAGATGATATTGGCTAAAAGCATTATAAATATTGGTGTTGAGGGTATTATTCGAATAAAGCAATAAAACAAAGAGTGAATAATAGGGTGATGTTACTAAACTATAGCTGGATAGCTACAGTAAAATAAATTTGGATAGGAATGTAATGTTTATGTTTTATAGCTGAATGACTTTGGATAGTCTAATAACTTACAGTGAAAGTAAGAGTACCTATATAATCTCCGGTGGGTTGATTTGCCGGAACAGTTAAACTGCCTCCAAGCCAGAAATATACCTTTCCGACTCCGTCATTATCTGAATCCCTGAAGTAAAGGTTAAACCAATTGTAGGTATTACGGCTTACATCATGAGGATTTGACCAATTTGGATTGTCACCGGTTTGTTGAATAACATTATTTGGAGTGAAAGTCATAGTGCCATAAGTTCCTCCATTTGCAATTACCCAGGCATTATTATTTAAAGTAACTGAAGTAGGCCAATCAGCATAAATTATGTAATTAGGGGAGCCGGAAGCTTCGAATTTCTGCCCGTTTTGGTTGGAAATGGAAAAATTCTGATTTGCGGTAGTAACATTAATTGCCCCGAAATTAAGACTATTTGCTCCAACCTTATTCACAGTCATTATACGTAAAACTCTGGCCGATATACCCAAAGTAGTACTTTGCTGGGAAAAAGCTTGATCAATGGGTGCTATAAACGATAATATTGAACAAAAAACAACAAATTTCAAAAAATAAAT
>CALGOI010000367.1 GCA_937959065.1 uncultured Ignavibacteriota bacterium
TATATACGGTTAGCGGAAGACTTATTAAAGAATTGAATCAAAATAATATTACGGATAATTTCGTGAAAATTGATTGGGATGGAAGAGATGATGATGGTGATAATATTGCAAACGGAACATATATTTATAAATTATTAGTAAAGACCCAGGATGGCAGTTTTAATGAATCATCCGTCGGTAAAATAGCTAAATTAAAATAACTTTCATTTACATAAATAGGAGCTAACTTTTGATGTTAAAAAGCGTTAAAAATCGAGCATTATGCATTATGTTAATTGTAATTTCCGTATTTACGTTATCCGGAAATAACCTAAATGCTCAAGAAGGAAACTCGAATGTAGTATCAACCGGCGTTCCATTCTTGCTAATCGGTCCTAATTCGAGATTTGCAGGAATGGGTGAAACCGGAACAGCACTTTCGGACGATGCTACAGCGATGCATTGGAATCCATCCGGGCTCGCGTTTCAAACGGGAACGGAAATAAATTTCACACACTCTCCATGGCTGGCAGGCTTAAATATCGGTGACCTTTTTTATGATTATATAGCTGCAAAAAAGGATATAAAATCTATAAACGGCACAGTAGGCGCAAGTCTTACCTACCTGAATATTGGTGAAATTATCTTTACAAATGAAGCCGGACAGACTGATCCAACACGAAACTATAAAGCTTATGAATTAGCTTTTGCTTTGGGGTATGCAACAAAATTAAACCAGGATTTTGCAGTTGGTTTCGTAACCAGATTCATATACAGCCGTCTCTCTCCAAACGATTTGACCGTTGGCGGAGAGCAAGGTACCGGTACTGCATTTACAATGAGTTTTGATCTTTCAGGTATGTGGAGACCAACATCTAAGAATTCACCAAAATTTCTGAAAGACAAATTCTCTGTTGGATTAAACCTTTCAAATCTTGGTCCGAAGATTTCATATGTTGATGCAGACCAGGCAGATCCTATACCAACTCAGATCAGACTTGGATTAGCTTATGAAATTTTCAAAAATGAAGGTAACAGTTTAACATTGACAACAGACTTTGCAAAACTTCTAGTAAACAGATTCCAGAACGCAGACGGTGAATTTGAGTCAGATCCATTCTATGAAGCTATTTTCACTTCATGGGGCGGTGATGTTTTCAACTCAATCCAGACCTCAATTGGTGCAGAATACTGGTATGGTAACCCACGATTGATTGCGTTAAGAGCAGGTTACTTTTATGAAGATCCTTCATATGGTAACAGGAAGTTTATTACCCTTGGAGCAGGAATAAGATACAGTCTATATGGATTTGACTTCAGTTATATAGATGCAGTTGAAGAAAATCATCCATTGGCAAATACTCTTAGATTTGGTTTAACTGTAAACTTTAAGTAAAGCCTTAATTGATTTTAGAAAAGAAGGGCTTGTACCAAGCCCTTCTTCTTTTATTTCTTGTTGACTATTTTAAACTGAAATCCCGATTAATGAGATTCATAAAAGTTTTTCTAGGTTTATTGATCATCATATCATCAAACCAGCTTCTATATTCGCAAAGTTTTGACGGAAATCCTAAAAATTTAAAGTTAAAACTTTCACATCCGCTAAAATTCGGCTCTGAGCGTAAGAATTATTCTCCAAGACAATATGACGGTATCCCGGATACTTTTACAGTTGTTGGGATTCTAGTTCAATTCCAGATAGATAATTCAGGCCTTACATCCGGCAACGGACAATTTGATTTATCCAATAAATACTTTAATCCAAATACACAAAGAGATACGGTAATAGATGCGCATCCTTATGACAGCGCATATTTTGCTGATCATTTGAAATTTTTGAAAAATTATTTCGAAAAAGTTTCAGACGGTCAAACTGTCATTAAGTACGATCTCTATGGACAGGTTCTCACTATGCCGCAACAAATGCAGGAGTACTCTCCAAGAAATAATGAGAATTTATCCCGATTGGGAAATTTGTTTAATGATGCGTGGACGGCAGCTGACAACAATATTAATTTTAGTATTTACGACGAAGATAAAACTGCGTTTGTTATTTTCCATGCAGGTGTTGGAAGAGATATAGATCTTGCGTCAATCCTTGGTTTTGATCCAACTCCGTTCGACCTTCCTTCTGTATATCTTGGATTAAATAATCTTAAGGATTTTTTTGGACAGAGTTATAACGGATTTCAGACAAATGACGGTTTCTTTGTAAAGAACTCTCTTATTATTCCATCAACGGAATTACGAGAGCTAAATCTTATAAGCGGAACATTCCTGCTTGAATTAGGAATGAACGGAATTCTATGCGCAAATTTTGGGAGTTTCCTTGGACTACCTGACCTGTTTAATACAGAGACTGGACGTACAGGAATAGGAAGATTCGGATTGATGGATGGGCAGGGCATCTTTACATATAACGGCATCTGTCCACCTGAGCCATGTGCCTGGTCAAAAACATATCTTGGATGGGTAAATCCAATTACTATTTCTTCCGGAGATCTTGCATTGAGAATAAAAAATTCCTCATCAGGATTGCACTCAGATTCTACAATGTTTAAAGTATTAATTAGCAGTAAAGAATACTTTCTTGTAGAGAACAGGAATCGTGATGAAACAGGCACAGGCCAGACTGTCCACATGCGAAACAGGAACTTTACTGATTCACTTAACTTTTTAAAAGATACTGACGATTTTAATTTTTTTGACATTACGGCTCTTTCCGGCAATATTACCGATGTAAAAACACCTGACTGGGGTTTGCCCGGTCTGATAAATGATACTGCAAATTTCAAAGGCGGTATTATGATCTGGCATATAGATGAAAATGTCATAGATGCAAATATATCTTCTAATACTATCAATAATAATATTAACCATAGAGGCGTGGCTTTAATGGAAGCCAAGGGTGCACAAACAATCGGTGTATCCTTTAATACACCTTTTGGTGAAGTAGTAGGTGACGGTACTATTTATGATTACTGGTTTGACGGAAATCATGGTGTACCCTCTACAGTATATCAAAACCAGTTCACTCCAACTACTTTCCCGAACACCTTAAGTTATTCGCTTGCAAACAATAATATCTTTTTTACGGACTTCAGTCCGATATCGGGTATAATGACATTTAATCTTCGTATCGGAAGCGATGTGCTCTCCCCTGTTAATAATTTCCCAAGAATGATAGGTATAGATACAACAGGTAATTCACAGCCGATAGCATTTGATTTCGGCGGAAGTACAGCGGACGAAATATTTGTTAATAATAATAACAGAATGTTTGGTTTTAATCCTGACGGTTCGGGTTACAATAATACACCGCAGGGATTGATAATACCTAACTTTGGTAAATTTGCTCCTGCTAATATTGGAAACCTCTTACTGACAGTAAATGACAATGATGTTGGATTTTTTACCAATACACTGACTCCACAGCAGCAGTATCAAACCGGACGGATTATCAGCACTGACCCCACGGTAATACTAACAGGCCCTGATAGAGCAGTTATAGGTTTTACCAATGGTACTATTGGAGAATATAGCATAGCAGATTCAATTATCAGCAATCCAAGTTCTAATGCAATTGTGCAGCTAAGTAAAACAAGCAGTACAAGTTATAATTTCATAAACACTTCACATAAATTTATTACTACGGGTAATATTGTTAGCAACGGATCGGTCGATACACTCATTGTAGATAATTCTAACAAAATTGTTTTAAATGGCAATACTTTGAATTTAAACTACTCTATATCAAGTATCAATCAGTACCCAACCCTTGCCGATGTCAATAAAGATGGAAGACAGGAAATATTACTTGTAGCCGATGGTACTGTGTATGCTCTTAACAGTGAAGGCGTTTTACTTGAAAACTTCCCTGTAAATTTTAATAAAACCATTACCTCGGGAATATCAGTTGCCGATGTAAACGCAGATGGCAACTTTGACTTATTATTTACCTCATCAGATGGTAATCTGTATGCATATGGAACAAATGGTAAAATTGTGAACGGTTTTCCAATTCTTGTAGGACCTAATACGATCTCCACCCCTGCTTTCGCAAATCTTAATGATACGCTTGGTATTTTTGTATTCAGCGGTGACGGATATCTATACGGATTTAAAACACAATATTCTTATAATTCAAATAATATTCTCTGGAAAAACTTTGCCAGGGATCAATATTTATCAAATAATAATTTTATCTCAATTAACAATCCTCCAGTTTTTGCGGAAAAACTTCCAAAAGATAAAGTTTATAACTGGCCAAATCCTGTATACGATGAAAAGACTTATATCAGATACTATATTAACGGGAATGCAGGTACTGTTACTGTGAAGATTCTTGATCTATCGGGTGAATTAGTTACAACACTGAATGGTACTTCCATCTCAAACGCAGATAACGAGATTATCTGGAATGTATCTGAAGTACAAAGCGGAGTTTATTACGGGGTAATCGAAGCCGATATTGACGGGTCAACGGAAACCCGTATTATAAAAATAGCGGTTGTTAAGTAAAGGTTAGCTCCTTTCTAACAAGATAGGTGAATTGTCTTTAATTAGATGATTCACCTTATTATTTTACGAAAATGGATATTTTCTTCATAATAATTATCGCCCTTTATCTTCTTATTCATCTAATCTGTTTTTTTGGATTACTAAGGTCTTCCCGTTTAAAACAATTCACACATGAACCGCTTCCAAAAGTTTCTTTGATAGTCGCTGCGCGTAATGAGGAAAAAGTAATTGAAAATTGTATTTACCATTTAAAAAAACTGGAATATGACTACAACAGACTAGAAATTTTCCTTGTAAATGATAAGTCAGAGGATAGGACAAAAGATTTGATGGTAAAAGAAACCGAAGGACTTGCTCACTTTAAAGTAATTGATTCAGAAAAGGATGAGACAGGTAACTTACTCGGAAAAGCAAACGCTATTGACACTGCCATCAGGCATTCAAACGGTGAAATAATATTTACAACAGATGCGGACTGTGAAGTTCCCCCCGAATGGATAAAGGAGACAGTGTCATATTATGATGAAAGGACTGCTTTGATTGGCGGTTTTACAAATATAGATTACAGCGGATCGTTGTTTGATAAAGTACAATCGCTGGATTGGGTATATCTTCATTCGCTGGCATCCGGCAGCGCGGGAATAAACTCCCCTATTGCATGTATTGGCAACAACATGTCTTTTAGAAAAAACGCTTACAATGATGCAGGGGGATTCGGAAATATTGCTTTTTCAATTACAGAAGATCTGGCTTTACTTAGGGAAATTGAAAAAAATAGTGACCATGAAGTAAAATATCCGGTTAATCCTAAATGCTTGATGAAGACAGAACCATGCCCTGATTTTAAAACTTTATACCGTCAGAAAAAAAGATGGATAAAAGGTGCAACCAGGGTTAACTTCCTTGGTTTCTTATTTGCATTCGAGTATTTCTTTATGAATGCTGCGCTAATAATAGGATGGATGTTTCTTGATCTATTAATTTATCTTTTACTCATTTGTGTAGTAATTCTATCCGAATTAATTTCAATCGTACCCGTGATTCGAAGATTTAAATTAAAAAATCTCCTTGTCTATTACCCCTTCTTTAAGATTTACTTTACATTATATACTTTGTTAACTCCAGTATCATTCCTATGGGGCAAAAAAATTGTCTGGAAGGGAAGAAAATTCTAGAATTTGAATACCGGATAATGGAACCTCGTATTGATTCCTACAGTAGAAAAATCACCTGCATATGTGTACGAAGCGTAAATGTCGAAAATATACAAAGTAATTCCCAAACCACCCGTAATCCCTATGACACTTTCCGATGTTTCAAATCCGGGGTTGAAGTTAGCCGGTGCAATATTTCTAGTTACATTCATTGCTTTTACTTCGACAGTAAAAAATGGAATGGTAAAATCGGACTTTATAAATTTGTTTAAAATAATATCGACTGATCCGCCAAATGAAATAATCTCTGTGTTAAAGGTTGAAAGGAAGTTAGTAGTTTTGATCTCATCAGTTCCCTCATGACTCTGATACTGGAAAATTCCACCAACTATAAAAGGATAAAAACTGCTGTGTGCTAACTCAAGTTTTACACCGGCATCAAAAGCTGCTTTCGAATTATTTGAAAATTCCTGTATAGGAAATGCAAACCCCACAAACGGAGCTACAAATAATCCGCCGGTACTTACACTAGCTTCACTATTGGAACGGTTGAATTGTGATAGATCGATATAAAAATCTAATGATTTTAAAGAAGGGTTTTTATGGTTGTTCAACTCTACAGGAATTTCCTGTGCGGACAAGGAAGTGCAAAAAAGTAATATGGATAATACAATTATATGTTTTCGCATTTTCAATTGATTACTTTTTGTTGAGAAATCGTACTATTTCACCATATTCTTTTTTTGTTAAGCTACCTTTTTTATAGGCTACTTTCGATACCATTTTGCTTGCCTCTTTGTAATAATCACTTAATTCAGGCATTTGTTTTTTCAGGTAATATTTGTGTGAAGATAATGTTTCCTTATCATTCCGATCTACAGGCCCTGTAATAGAATCAATTTCCCCGTGTATATTTACATTTTTTAGAGTCTGCTCGATAATCCCTTTATAAACTTCATAGCTGCTCTTGTCTTGTACCCCGAGTTTTTGAAGTATTTCAGTGACCATATGTAGATTTGCCACCAGGAAGTTGGATGCTATTACACTTGCGATATGATACAATGGCTTATCCTTAGCTTTAATAGTAAAACTCTTTGCGCTTAGCTTAACTGAAACTGTTTTAAAGAATTTTATAGCATTGTCTCCACCTTCGATACCAAAATAAATATCCGATAACAATTTATTATTTCGTACACTCACCTTGCTAAAAGTCTGAATTGGATGAAAAGACGCGATATTTTTCTTAGATGCCTTTAAAGCATTAAATACCTCCGATGATAAAGAACCGCTTGTATGTGCTAAAAGCTTGCCCTTTAGGTCGTATTGTTTTAGATTATCGACCACCTCACTTACTACACTATCCTGAACACAAACAATAATAACATCGGATTCTTTTATTATCTGATCATTTAGCTTTTCAGATATAACCAAAATTTTAGCGTATTTTGCTATTTCATTAAAATCTCTTCCATAGCGACCAATCAAATACTTAACATTATATCCGGCATCGCTCAGCTCGATAGCCATAGCTGAGCCCACTTTGCCAACTCCTATAATACATATCGATTTTCTTTTCATTACTTCTCCAATATAATTGTCACCGGACCTTCGTTAACGGATTTAATCTTCATCTCAGCTGCAAATTCCCCGGTCTTAATCATATCTTTTACATAATATTCCCTCATTTCAGTTACTACTTTCTCATATAATCTTTTAGCTTCCCCGGGCTCCTCAGCAAGTGTAAAACTTGGTCTGTTACCGCTTTTAGTATTATCAGTACAAAGAGTAAACTGAGATATAATTAATACTTCCCCGCCTATATCTTTCAGACCTAAATTCATCTTTCCCTCATCATCTTCAAATATTCTAAGGTCGATTATTTTCTTAGCAATAGCTGTTCCGTTTTCATCCGTATCGCCTTTTTTTACTCCAAGCAGTACCAGGTATCCCATCTTTATTTCACTAAATATTTCCCCGGATATCGCAACACTCGCTTCAGAAACTCTTTGTACAACAGCTATCAAATCTCTACCTCCATTATTCTGTGTATCCCGTTATAATCCTTATGAAATTTAAACTCATGGATATTATTCTCACTCAAAAGCAATTCCAGCTTTTCCTTTTGCTCGTGCCCTATTTCGCAGAATAATTTTACAGGTTTTAATTTTTCGTTTAATAAACTGAACATCTTCCTGTAAAACGTTAATCCATCATAGTTATCTGTAAGGGCGACTTCGGGTTCATAATCCTTAATGTCCGCTTCCAATAGCAAAAAATCCTCCTTAGGGATGTAGGGAGGATTTGAAACTATGTAATCATAATCTTTAAGACTATCTACACTTAAAAAATCTTCTATTCTTAATTTGATATTCTTTGTATTATTCAATGATACATTCTCAGAAGCCAGTTTAACAGCTTCATCCGAGATATCTGTTGCTGTTATATGATAATCTATGTTTCTTTTTTCAAGCTCCTTCGCAATTGCGATACTTATACATCCTGAACCTGTTCCAATCTCTAATAATTTTATTCTATCTTCGCGCGAACTTATAATTTTCGTTATAACCCTCTCAGCTAACTGCTCGGTCTCAGGTCTGGGTATAAGCACATTTTTATTTACTCTTATCTTATAACCATAAAATTCAGTTTCACCAAGTATATACTGAAGAGGTTCACCTAAAGCTCTTCTTTTTAAATAATTCTCAAACAAAAGCTTATTATCATCACTAATCTCACAATCTAAATTCATCAACTCAGACCTTTTACATCCTATTATCTCCGACAACATAATCTCAACATTCGCTCTTTTCTCTGTCTCATCTTTAATATCAAGAAAATCCAATCCATATTTCAGTGCATCTCTCACTTTCAATCCTTTTATCTGGAAGCTGTATTGTTTTCTTTTCCCTTTTCGTAAACAACAACACCATTAATAATAGTTTTCAGCACCTCAGTCTGTAACAGATTCTTATTATCCGCAAAAATATCATTTGATAACACAATCATATCAGCATATTTATCTTTTTCGAGTGAGCCCTTATATGCTTCCTCCAGGGCTGAGTATGCAGCCCATATGGTAAATGACCTTACAGCGTCTGTAATCGATAGTTTCTGATTCTGATTCGGGATTGATACAGAGTCATCGCCTATCACTGATCGTGTTGTCAGATAGTACATCTGGACAAAAGGATTTATAACATGAAATGGAAAATCAGTACCGGAAGTAATTTTTCCCGCTGACTGTAATAATGAATTCCAGAGTCCGATATTATTCAGATTGCTCTCATTTATCAGGTAAGGCAGTATCTGCGCGTCATAAATACAAATTTCAGGCCTTACGGACGGAATAACTCCCAGAGTTTTAATCCTGTTCAAATCTTTCTCTCTTACGAATTCAATCTGTTCTATTACTGTTCTATGGTCTTCAGGTTTTACATCTCTTACTACTCTCTCTATTGCATCCAGAGTTTTTTCTACGGCCAGATCTCCCACAGCCTTTACTCTTAACTGAAAACCTTTCTCCTGTCCTCTTTTAAAAATACTCTCTATTTGTGTATCTGTGTCGTAAGGTGTTTTTCTTTTAGGCTCCTCTTTGTATTCATCTATCATTGAGGCATCCTGCAATTCAAATGCTCCGTCATAATCCATCGATACAGCTCTTATTGTAAGCTTATCTTTGTAATTAACTTCTATTCCTTTTTCAAGATATTTCTCGAATGCTTCATCACCGCCTGTTAATACAGCGTACAATCTTATTGGAAATTGATTTTCATCTATCAATCCTCTTATTGTCTCTATTCCTTCAGTAGTTACGTATCTGTCTTGAACTTCGGTTATTCCCCATCTTAATAACTCGTTCGCTGCATCCTGTAATAGTTTCTTCTGTTTCTCTTCATTAATCTGCGGTACTTTCTCACTAACAAGACTGATGGCTGATCCGACAAGTAGACCAAGAAGTTCACCATTTTCATCCAATATTACTTCATCGTTTTCTGGGGCTTCAGTCTCAGGTGTAATTCCAACTGTTTCAAATAATTTTGAGTTTCCCCAGAGTGTTATGTTTAAATTATCTATGAGATAAATATTTTTGTCTGTTGAGACTTCATCTAATGTTTCCATATCGATCAAATCGATATCATCTTCCGGAAATAACTCCGGATTAAATCCATATCCGCCAATCCATTCATCATTTGGACTATTTGCAATTTTCTCCCTTAATAAATTCTGTATTTCTTCCACACTTGTAGCTGCTGCAAGATTAACCAGATCCAGATTTCTAGAAAATATAAATAGATTTGCATCTGTATCGATCAATCCCGGAATAACCACTTTTCCACCAAGATCTACCACTTCACCTGTCTTATATTTCTCCGATATTTCACTTGCAGTCCCAAGATCCAATATTTTACCGTCTTTTACAGCTATCGCTTCGACAACTGTATTATTATCATCCATAGTGTAAATCTTACCGTTTGTATAAATCACGTCGGGATCTGATGAACATCCTGTAAAATAAAAAGATATAACCATTAATATTAAAATCGGGAGAAATTTAATATTTTGCATTAAATGATTGTTTAATTTAGAAAATGAATACAAAAATACAAAAATAGAATAGCAATTAAAATGTAATAAATCCTGTTTAAATTGTACATCTAATTAACATTTTTTTAACGCATTTATGTTATTTAGTTAAAGAAATAATTTAGCAAGTTTTGTATTGAATTATATATCTTAAATAGATACTTTTGAAAAAAACAGATATATATGAAAAAGTCCTTTTCAATGAAAAAGCTGTATTATTCAATTAGTGAAGTAAGCAAGATCACTGAGCTGGAACAATATGTGCTCCGCTACTGGGAAACTGAATTTGAGCAGCTTAAACCTGCAAAGAATCTCGCAGGTAACAGAATCTATACTAATAAGGACATTAAGCTTATATTATATATCAAAAAGCTTCTCAGGGAAGAAAAATATACCATAGAAGGTGCCAAGAAGCTTCTTAAAAACTACAACTCTAAAGAAGAAGCCGACGGCAAGAGAGAAAATTCAAAACCTGAGAACTATAAAAGTGATCTTACCTTATTTAACCCTGAAGAGAACTCAACCGGTGAGCGTCAACAATTAAAAAAAGAGAACAAAATGCTCAAAAAAGATCTTCAGGAAATAAAATCCTTACTTACCGATCTATTGCAAGGATTATAAGAATCCAATTTGCATTTATAATCATATTTACAATTCCTAATTTGCATTAGGTTTTTATCATCTATTTATCTTTTATGGAAGACCTGATGGCTGCCCGCCTGCAAATGGCGATTTCTCTTGGATTCCACATCATTTTTGCCTGTATTGGAATGACTATGCCCTTCCTTATGGCTGTTTCCGAGTGGAAGTATAACAAAACCAACGATCCCGTATATCTCGATTTAACGAAAGTCTGGTCAAAAGGCGTTGCTATCTTTTTCGCAACGGGAGCGGTTTCAGGGACGGTGCTCTCTTTTGAATTAGGTCTGCTCTGGCCTAAGTTCATGGATTATGCCGGTCCAATTATAGGAATGCCGTTCTCGCTTGAAGGAACGGCCTTCTTCATCGAAGCAATTGCGCTGGGACTATATCTGTACGGGTGGAATAAAGTGAATAAATGGACTCACTGGACATTTGGAATATTGGTCGGCGTCAGCGGGGTCATGTCCGGTATTTTCGTTGTATCGGCAAATGGTTGGATGAACAGCCCATCAGGATTCGAATGGGTTAACGGACAGGCAATTAACATCGATCCAATAGCGGCAATGTTCAATGATGCATGGTTTTCACAGGCTCAGCACATGATATTTGCGTCGTTTGTTGCTACCAGCTTCGCCGTTGCGGGTATTCATGCCTTACTGCTACTCAAAAATCCCGGTAATGAATTGCATAAGAAAGCTTTAAAAATCGCCATGATATTCGCGGCTGTTTCAGCTTTAATTCAGCCAATAAGCGGTGATTTTTCAGCAAAGGATGTCGCCAAACGGCAGCCAATTAAACTTGCGGCTATGGAAGGATTATTTGAGACGACTAAAGGCGCTCCCCTCACTATTGGAGGTATTCCATTTGAAAAAGAACGCGAAACAAAATACGGCATAGAAATCCCCGGCGCTTTGAGTTTTCTTGCATTTAGCGATTTCTCAGCTGAAGTGAAGGGCTTGAATGACTTCCCTGAAGATGAATGGCCTCCCGTAGCCATAGTACATATAGCATTTCAGGTAATGGTCGGTTTAGGCATGATAATGGCTCTCGTTGGACTTATTTATCTCATATTCCTTTTCCGCAAGAAAGAACTGATGTTCAAAAAATGGTTTCTCAGGATACTGTTTATTTGCACACCTTTCGGATTTATCGCGGTCGAGGCCGGGTGGATTGTCACTGAGGTTGGAAGACAGCCTTGGATAATGTACGGATTGCTTAGAACAGCTGATTCGGTAACTCCCATGCCCGGAATAACATATACAATGATACTTTTCATAGTCATATATCTTATATTATCGTTTATTGTAACCTGGCTAATGGTAAGACAAATAAAAGCATTACATTTAAAATATAAAACAAATGCTTGAGGTAGTAATAATATTTCTTATTCTTTCACTTGTATTCTACGTGCTCTTCGGAGGCGCAGACTTTGGAGGCGGTATAATCGAATTGTTGTTCAGTAAGAAGATCCATGAGAATGAGAAGAATATTATTTCAAACGCCATCGCCCCGGTATGGGAAGCAAATCATATGTGGCTAATCATTGTTGTTGTTATTCTCTTTATGGGTTTTCCGGCTGTTTATACCGGAATATCTACCTACCTTCATATACCTATTACAGCTGTATTAGTTGGTATAGTCATTCGGGGCACTGCATTTACATTCCGCCATTATGACGCTATCAAAGACCGATCACAGGTTTATTATGATATATTGTTTAAATGGTCCAGCTTGTGGACAGCATTTTTCTTTGGTGTGGTCACTGGAGCTATGGTGCTGGGTAGAATCAATCCTGATGCTCAAACATTTCCGGACCTTTTTATTTTTCCATGGTTGAATCTGTTCTGTTTTTCCGCATTTCTTGCATCAATTTATCTTATCGGTGAGTCCGATGACACTTCAAAACCGGTATTCGTAAGCATTGGGAAAACGCTTAATATTGCGACTGTAATTGCAGGTGGGTTCGTCTTTCTCGCGGCATACTTAAACGGATTTGACCTTCTCAGTAAATTCTTTGGTTCAATAATTAGTACTGCATCCCTTTTCCTCGCAACAGTTTCATTACCGGTATTATGGTATTCACTAAACAAAAATTTTAGTTTTTTAACAAGATTGGTCGCGGG
>CALGOI010000368.1 GCA_937959065.1 uncultured Ignavibacteriota bacterium
AAATACATACTCGTAGTTACGCTCAGACAAATTTTCCCGCCCTCGATTTCATCTCGGGGCACAGAAAACTCCATAATTTTCACAGCAATTTTTCTAATGCCGGTAAATCTCAGTCAACTTCGTTGTCTAAAGGTTTACTGTCGTTTTACCTTCCTGCAGCAGGCAGGCATATAGCAGGCATATAGCAGGCATATAGTGGTGTGGTTTATAAGACACGTATTGTTTGAAGAGGGTAAATGTTGAAAAATGCTATTTTTAGCGAGAACAGGCTATTGATTTTTTAATTTAGATAACTTAGTTTATTTATAGGCTCCCCACCTAAAATGTACTATCATGAGAAAGATTTTTAATAGGGCTGCAATTCTAATCATGCTTGTCTTACCTTTTAGTTCCACTTTTGGTCAATCCGGTTGGGTTACAAAAAATCCATTGCCTCAGGCAAACGATCTTGAATCAGTTGAAATGGTTAGCTCTTTAACCGGGATTTCTGTAGGAGCTTCAGGTACAGTAGTGAGAACATTTGACGGGGGAAGTACCTGGGATATTGAACATATTGAACCTGTAGCAGATAATAACTTCACTGACGTTTTTTTTATTAATGATAACACAGGATGGATTCTCTCTAGAAGTGGGAAGATCCTACATACAACTAATTTTGGTGAAAACTGGATAAATCAAACTAGTGGATTGAATACTACTCTTAACGAAATTTGTTTTGTTAATCCGTATACAGGTTGGATTGTTGGTAACTCCGGAAAGATCCTTAAAACAACCAACGGAGGGAATAATTGGTTTAATCTAATAAGTCCGACCGGGGTAAATCTCTATTCGGCATATTTCTTAAACTATAACACAGGTTGGATTTGTGGGGGAGGGTTTTCTAACGTGATAAAGACAACGAATGGGGGGATGAATTGGTATCATATTAATCCTCCTGCTATTAGCGAACCAAATTCCATTTTTTTCATTAATGAGAATACAGGTTGGATTTGCGGAAACAGCGGCCGAATTGCTAAAACAACAAACGGTGGCAATAATTGGAATGTTATAATTGGTTATAGCAATGTAGTATATTCTGAAATAAAGTTTGTCAGCGAAAACGTCGGATGGATTGTTGGAGGTTATAACACACGGTCATTAATATTAATTACTGCAAATGGTGGTGAAAGTTGGATAACAAGAGAATTCAACGGTTCCGGAGATTTACGTTCCATTGATATAGATAATGTTCCATTCCTTGCAGTAGGTCAGCATGGTATTATATATAAAAGTATGGATGGACAAAACTGGAATAGAAATAATTCATTTTATGATAATTTAGTTAAGTTTCAAATTAACGGTACTGAAATTTTTGCACTCAGTAGTAATAGTAAAGTTTATAATTCAGTTAATAACGGTGAATATTTTGGTTCTTTTATAGATAATCAAATTTACTCAGCCGGTGCATTTTATTTACTAAACAATAAAATATGGATTTCCGGAAGAAAATCAGTGCCCATCCCTCCTTATTACACGGAATTAAGAGGGGTTGTTATCTTTTCATCCGATAACGGAGCAAATTTTGACCATTATTTAAACTATTGGGACATACATGATATCATTTTTTTAGACTCTACAAGAGGTTGGGCAGTTGGTAAAAACTATATATCCGGCGATGGAGTAATTTGCAGATCCTATGGTGGTTCCTTTACTGAACATTATACATCTGGTCAAGATCCATTTTATTGTATTAATTTTTCTTCCTACATGACAGGGTGGGCATCCAGCAAGTATGTTCTATCTAAAACAACTAATGCAGGTGACAATTGGTTTAACGTTACATCTTTTGATAACGAAATGAGTTCAGTGTTTTTTATAGATGATACAACAGGGTGGATCTGTACCAAAACCGGAAAAATTGGGAAATCCATTAGTGGTGGAAATACATGGCAAAGTCAATATAACTACGTTTATGATAAACTCAACTGTATCAGTTTCATAAATAGAGACACAGGATATTGTGTAGGTGAAAATGGAAGAATATTATACACTACAAATAGTGGACTAAACTGGAATCCCCAAAATTCTTATACCAACAAAAATTTAAAGGAAATATATTTTACAAATTCTGACACCGGATATATAATTGGAGATGGTGGCGTGATATTAAAAACGATTTCAGGCGGTACGGTTGTAATTAATAACATAAGCTATCAAACCCCCACTTCATTCTCTCTATACCAAAACTATCCCAACCCATTCAACCCGTCGACGAAAATAAAATTCGACATACCGAAGGGCTCGCTGGTGAAGCTGAAGGTATTTGACATACTCGGGCGTGAGGTGGCTGAGCTGGTGAATGAAAAGCTGAACGCGGGTGTCTATGAGTATGAGTGGAATGGTGCCGGGCTGACGAGCGGTGTATATTTTTACAGGCTGGAAGCGGGGGAATTCACAGAAACTAAAAGGATGGTATTATTAAAATGAGAAAATGTATTTTTTTATTAATGTTTACATTGTTTACCAGCTTTGCCTATCCACAAAAAATAAATGTCAACTGGACAAAAACATTTGCTTCGCCATTCAATAACTCGAATGACCTTGTATCTGCAATATATGTCGATGCTTCGGGTGATTTAATTATTGTTGGGACAGTAGTTAATAATTCAAATGACAGGGGTATTCAGTTACTGAAATATACAGGTATTGATGGAAATCTTATAATTGACAGTAGATACATCACACCTTATTGCTGTACCAATGCATATGATGTTGCTGTTGGTCCCGATTTGAATATATACATAGCAGGTTATGATAATAGATTTACTTCATTATTCAAATATAATGTCATAACCCAGTCGTTCAGTCAAACCCAGGTTGCAATAAGTGATGATGAAATTAGGCAAAGCCTGTTAAGTATTGATAACACCGGCAATATTTATATCACATGTTCTTATCTTTATTTTAACCAATTTGGTGGTGACAATAAATTGGTAACAAAGAAGTATAGTCCAAACTTAACTGCCCTAGCAAATCATTCGTATGGGAGCGCTTCGAGTTATAATTATAACAGACCATATGATATGAAAATAATTCAGGGGAATATTTACATCGCAGGCAGGCTACATAGTACCTCTCATACTGATTTTGGATTGTTAAAGTACGATTCACTATTAAACTTAAAATGGGTAAGGACATACAATGGATCGGCATCAGAAGGAGATACATCTAAGTCTTTAACCTTTGATTCAGAAAATAATATTATTCTAGTCGGTACATCGACCGAAACCGGTTCCGGTTCAGATATTACTACAATTAAATATGACGACTCCGGTTCAGAGATATGGAAACGCCATTTTAACGGCTCGGGAAACGGAAATGATCAAGCGGTTGAAGTTATTATTGATGATGACGATGTTTTTGTTCTTGGTAGAGTATGGAACGGCTCTGATTATGATGGTGTGTTGATCAAATATGATTCTGCGGGTACATTACAATGGAATAAAACCATAGCAGGACTCCCGGGTACTGATGAAATAATTAGTACAATGCTATCTTCAGAAGGCGTGATTTTGGTGGGAGGAGGACTGAAGCTGGATACAAGTAGCGGATATGATTTTTTTATGAAAGCGTATACAATAAATGGTGACTTTGCATTTAGTGAATACTATAACGGTGCAGGAAATGGAGATGATTACATAGTTGATATGAAGACTAACAATTATGGAGAGATATTTGTGAGCGGGAACAGCATGGGTCCGAATTCTAATTTTGATATCGTTACCATAATGTACACTGATATGGTAAATGTAAATCAGATATCTGGAAATATTCCATCTTCCTTCTCGCTCCACCAAAACTATCCTAACCCGTTCAACCCGACTACGAGCATAAAGTTTAAAGTTAAAAGTTTAAAGGATGTTAAACTAAGTGTGTATAACAATATAGGCAAGGAAGTTGCAGTACTTGTAAATGAGAAACTTTCAGCGGGTGAATATGAGTATCAATTCGATGGAAGTAATCTCTCGAGCGGAGTGTATTTTTACCGGTTGTTGGCAGGGGAATTTGTTGAAACAAGGAAGATGGTATTAATGAAATAGGTTAAATCAGGTATTTAGTCATAAAATATTGTAATTTTTAAGACCCTCCCGAGTGGAGGGTTTTTTGTTGGGATAACGGCATAAAATCGTAATATTTGAGTGGTTTCTTGTGTTGACTTTTGCGGGTAGATTCGGTATTTTTGTGTTTGTCAAATTTTGAACAGGTATAAGCAATAATGGCTTTAAAGAAACTTAAACCAAACACTCCTGCGACAAGGTATTACACGATTTCCTCATTCGATGAGATCACCAAGACCGAGCCGGAAAAATCATTAACGAAACCGTTAAAGAAATCCGGAGGTAGGAATAATCTTGGTAGGGTAACATCACGTCACAGAGGCGGTGGTCACAAGAGACGTTACAGGATCGTCGACTTTAAGAGAGTCAAAGAAGGCGTTGCGGAAGTTATCGCGATCGAATACGATCCGAACAGAACAGCTAGGATAGCATTAGTAAGATACGAAGACGGTGAGAAGGCATACATCATCGCTCCGAATGAAATCAAAGTGGGCGATAAAATAAAATCAGACGACAATGCCGATCTTAAGCCGGGTAATACACTCGAGCTTAGATTAATACCGGTCGGTACATTCATTCATAATGTAGAGTTGAAGCCCGGCAAGGGCGGACAGATAGCAAGAAGCGCAGGTAATTCAGCGCAGCTTGTCGCAAAAGATAAAAAGTACTGCCAGGTGAAACTTCCTTCAGGTGAAGTAAGGATGATCCTCAGTAACTGTAAAGCTACTATCGGTGTAGTCAGCAATATCGATCACGAGAATATCTCTATCGGTAAAGCAGGACGAAGCAGATGGCTGGGTAGAAGACCTCAGACAAGAGGTGTCGCGATGAACCCGGTCGATCACCCGATGGGTGGTGGTGAAGGTAAAACTTCAGGCGGTGGACACCCGGTCAGCCCGTGGGGTCTTCCAGCAAAAGGTCTTAAGACAAGAAAGAAAAAGAAGCTGTCTAATAAATTTATCGTTAAAAAGAGAAAGAAATAAAGTATAATGGCTCGATCACTTAAAAAAGGACCACACGTAGATTATAAGCTTATCAAGAAAGTTGATAAGTTAAATGAGCAGAACCAGAAGAAGGTAATCAAGACCTGGTCCAGAGCTTGTACCGTGATCCCTGAATTCATCGGACACACATTCGCAGTACACACCGGGAATAAGTTCATCCCCGTGTATGTATCTGAGAATATGGTAGGACATAAGCTTGGTGAATTCGCTATGACAAGAACATTCAGAGCGCACTCAGGACAGAGGAAAGAGGAGAAAGGCAAATAATGGAAGCAAGAGCGGTCAAGAAATATTCAAAGGGTTCACCCAGAAAAATGAGACAGGTAGTAGACCTGGTCAGAAATAAATCCGTACAGGAAGCTGTTGGTATATTAAGATTTTCAAAGCACCACTCATCAGACGTGGTGGAAAAAGCAGTAGTGTCTGCTTATCATAATTTAGAGAATAAACTCGACACAGGAAGACTCGACCAGGGTGAAGTTTTCATCAGCGAGATCTTCGTGGACGGCGGACCTTCATACAAGAGGATCCTTCCGGCGCCGCAGGGAAGAGCTTACAGGATTAGAAAAAGAATGGCTCACCTTACTGTAGTTGTAACGAACGGTGAAGACGAGGAAGTTCTGGAAGAGGAAATTCCGGCAGATGAGGATATCGAGGAAAACGAAGAAGTGGTAGATGAGGATACAGATGATGAAGAGGAGTCAGAGGAAGTAGAAGAGATCGAAGATGAAGAGGATGAAAATCCAGTAGAAGAAGAGCAGGACGATGAAGAGGAGTTAGAGAACGAAGAGGAAGAGGAAAAAGAAGAAGACGAAACAATCGAAAACAAATAAAATTTTAACTAAAGGAATAATTTGGGACAGAAGACACATCCGATAGGTTTCAGACTGGGAGTAATAAATACTTGGGATTCAAACTGGTATGACGAGAAGGATTTCAGCAAGAAATTGCAGGAAGACCT
>CALGOI010000369.1 GCA_937959065.1 uncultured Ignavibacteriota bacterium
GGATCATTAAATAATCTGAATTCTGAAGGATGTAAGGACTTCCATAAATGATCTTTAATTCTTTATTCTCCCCGGTTTCTTCTTTGTCATCAGAGTATTTTTCAATTTTCCGACTAAGGTCCTTTTCTTCGTCTATTTCCTTGTCACGGGATTTTCCACATGCAATAATCACAGCAATAAATAATAATATTGGTACAAATATTTTGAGTTTTTCCATTGGTATCTACCTTTCTAATAAAATAGTAAAGCGGGTATTTTAATTAAATGGCTATTTACGTAAAGTTTTAACTTCCACATGGTATTCATTCATTAAAACAGGCGAAGGGAATTCTTCAGTATTACCTTTTAAATATACATTAAAATAATTCAATATAAGATCATTCAGCATCTCAATAAATTCATCACTGTTAACATCTCCTACAAACCCGGCTTTATTGAAAGCCTCAGGATAAGCTGCCATATCAGTAAACGCGAAATGCATAGTCCTCGGAATCGAAATCATATGAAGGTTTAGAGAAGTTGAAGTTAGAATTGCATCGTTCATATTATTATTAAAAGCACTGTACACCATAGCATAATTAAAATGGAGTTCTTTACCCAAGACATCTCCATACTGAAAGCCATCCATATTCATAACAGCTCTAATGCGAGTGTCATTCATTCCCAGTTGACCTGCCATGGCACCTCCGAAGGAGTGACCAAGCGCTCCTATTCTTCCCATATCAATTTTTTCCCTAAGAAAAGCCGGGATCTGTCCGGTAGAAAGGTCCATTTGAGACAACAAAAACTCAGCATCTTTTGTCCACTCCTTTATACTTTCATCGGCAATTGGCGAATTTTCCAATACGCCTTTAGTAGCTTTCACACGTTCTTCAAAAGTAGTTACTTTTTTCATTTCTGCATATTCCATAAGATTTTCCTGTAAAACCTGGTTTGCTCTGTCTTCAGAAAGATATACTGTTGGCTTACCGGGAAAATCGATCTCAACAGATTCATAAGGATGTGTTATGCTCAAAACAATGTAACCGTGGCTTGCAAGGTTTTCGGAAATAAATGTATACAATTCCGGTACACCTAACCCATATCCATGAGAGAAAATTATTACAGGGTATGTATCGCTATTTTCCGATATTGGGGGTTCGATATACGAGTTAGTCTCAACTTGCCCTATGAGATTAAATAACTTTTTCGGAATATCAAACATATCCCAGTAATATTTCAATGTGTCGATATTATATCCTTCGAGATATTTTAATACGGATTTACCGGATGTATTTTTGGCGGGATACCATGCGCGTACCATAAACTCTCTATAATCGAATTTATCTTCCGTATATATTTCCTCTCTGTATACATCCTGCACATAAAATTTTGTTGTTCCAATAGAATATTGACCGGTTGGTACAGGAAGTTTGAAATATACATCCTGAGCTGTGAGATTTGAAAAAATGAGTAAGAATAATATAAGTAAATACCTCTTCATGTTATAAGGTAATGAAGGGAAATGCAAATTTAAATGTAAAATGGGGATAAATTACTTCAATAACAGCATTTTCTTTGTTGAAATGAAATCACCGGCTTTTAATGTGTAGAAATACACTCCGGATGATAGCTCGGTAGCATCCCAGTCATAATTATAGGAACCGGGGGATAGATGTTGTGAGAGTAGGTTTTGTATTTGTTTACCCGTGATGTCATATACCGATAGCTCCACAAAAGATGCTTTTGGTAAATCAAAAGCAATATTGGTTA
>CALGOI010000370.1 GCA_937959065.1 uncultured Ignavibacteriota bacterium
GTTCCAGAAAATGATGTGATTTACAAGTTCATGTATAGAATGATTTCCGTCTCTTTTCCACTCGGCAAGTTCAGGAGTAAGTCCCTCCATAACTTTTTGGAAGGTAACAAACCAATTTTCTTCATTATAGCAGGCACGCATCTGCTTCAAGAGGATGTCTTTTTTTGTAATCAATTTGAGAGTATTTAAGGTTGTCATATAAGATTAATATAAAAGACATCAAGTAAAAGGTCAAACGGAGTGGTTATAGAAGCTTTACAAATACTGTTTCCTTAACATTTGGCCATTCACTTGCAAGGATGCTGTAGAAGGCGGTTTCGCGCATTCTGCCGTTGTGCAGGAGGTTCTTACTGCGGAGTACACCTTCTTTTTTACAGCCAATCTTAAGCAGGGCTCGTCCGGAGCGGGGATTTGCGTCATCGGTTTTGAATTCGACACGGTTCATATCCATCTCTTCGAAGGCATAACGGAGCATGTGGAATTTCATATGTGGATTAATGTGAGAGCCCCAGAACTTCTTACCTACGTAAGACCATCCTATTTCAACGCACTTATCCTCTATAGCTAAATTACCATAACTGGAAGATGCGGCAATTTCTCCTGAGATTTTGTCTATTACGGCGAAAGTGTAGCGGATTGAGTTTTTTTTATTATATAGGGCATCCGAGACGAATTTTTCAATCTCTTCGCCTGTAGAATATTTCGTGACTGTATAATCCCATACGTCGTCATCGGAGAATATTTTCCGGAATCCTTCGACATCACCCTGCTCTACAGGGCGGAGGAGGGTTACATCGTCCTCAAGGATTATGTCACTACTAAAGATGCTCATTATTTATTTTTAATTTTACGCATTCTTTTAGGGCCGAACCAGAGCCAGAAGCCGGTAACGGTAAATGTTATTAGCGCTGTACCCATAACGGAGGTATAAACGAGCTTGAATTGTTCATCGTTTGTTTCGAATAAATAATCCAGGAAAGAGCCATCGTGCAAATTTTCAATGAAGTCAGATCTTCTTTTTTCTATGTGGAGGAGTTCGCCTGTTGTGCAATCCAACTGGATACCCCAGTAACCTTCGACGAATACGAACTTAACCATGCCTTTTTCGGGGCGGTAATCGATACGTTCGAGTTCAGCAGACAGGTCCGGTGAAATGGAATCGTGCAGTATCTTAACAGCATTCTTATGGAGGCTGTCAGTCGGGAGCCATCCTGCCATACCGGTAGAAACCCCTTCGTATGATTTTGGCAGTATGTATCCACCGGTGTGTTTTTTCCATCCGAGAGTAAGTCCTGTCAGTCCGAGGATAAAGAAAAAGAGAAAGAGCATAACACCTGTTATCCTGTGAATTTTTCTAACTATTCTGAGAGTTCGTGCTTTGCGTTCCCTAAGAGTATGTGGTATCAATTGATAAGTATGAGTAACATTTGATAAAACACAAGCTATTCAAATAGATGTTTGGATTAAGTACATAAATCGAGTACTAAAGTAAAAAATCCCCCGTTGTTCCAGCTTGTTATCGGTCAAGCGGGCGGGGGATCTATCATGTAGTGAACCGATCAAAGTCAGTTCGTTTTTGGTGTGCTGTCAGTGTTTCCATTATCATAAATGCCTGTGATGCCAGTGATGTTACCGGCTGCATCCCTATCGAACTTAACTCTAAAGTAATCTACCTCCATCAGCATAAATGTATCATCAGCAATCGGAGTAAGCTCATGGATCTGTCTTTTACCGCGCTGGTAATACAGTTTTCCGTTTTCATAATAGACTTTTCTTTCACCATATTCACCCGCATATCTTTTAAGGGTTTCAGTAGAAATCTCCGGAGCATCCATAGAGAGAGTCAGGGATTCTTTGAAGAAGTTAAGGCGGTTCTTTTTCATTTCGTCCTGAACATCGGAAGCCAGTTTTTCAAGCGCCATAATGTAAGCCTTAGTAAAAGCCAGTTTGCTATCAATGTCAATGTCTGGTGATACGCCGGTTACTTCTCAGTTGGTTTTGGTATAAGGGTAAAAGACTATAAATGTAAAAACAAACATTACAAAATCATCATTTACTATCTGTGTGCCTCCCGGGTGGGCCCCGCCGCCTGTGGTTTCACCCACAATAGTAGCACGCTTAAGATTTTTCAGGTTATATGAAAACTCTTCAGCCCCTGAGAAAGTGTATGAACTTGTCAGTACATACACCGGCACATTAGGCATACGCTTACCTTTAATCTCTTTGAGGGTCCAGTATTCTTCGAGAGTGTCATTCGGCCTATAATAGAGGTCATTCAGGTGAACAGGTTCCTCTCCAAAGAGGTAACTACAAATCAACTGAATACCTGTAGGGTCACCTCCGCCATTGTACCGCATATCGAAAATGAGGGCGTCACAGTTTTCGACAAACGCCATGGCGGTTGCAACCTTATCTTTGATCATATCACCGGGTCCGAAAAAACGGAAGTCAATGTATCCGATATTACCGGGAAGCTGCTCGACTTTTTTAAATCCGAAATTATCTCCAATTAATCTTTCAAAATAAATTCTGTCCTGCTCTTCAGGACTGAGTTTATTCTTTTCCATTTCTCTCATTTCCTGAACCTGTCTCGGAGAATATCCTACTCGTAAATGCCTGTCATTACTGATTGACTGCAGGTCTTTGGTCATTTGTTCGGCAAAAGCCATAGGGTCAGTTATGTCGGTGTATGATCCGTTTTGCAATTGAGAATTCAGGTAATCAGCCATTTTTTGGGCGGTCTCCGGGAAAATGTAATTTTTGTTTAAGATGTCAGATATAGACGTTACAACTTCCAACTTTGCCTCCGTATCCAGGACTTTACCGCCCGTTTGATTTTGCCCTTTGGCGAGATTTTGAATAATGATGAGCGTGGTAAAAATACCAACTATCATTATCAATGTTTGAATTTTGTTTATCATAATATTGAGGGTTGTTTATTGTTTCAAACTTTTTAATTAACACTATTAATAGGACTATTTTTGTATCCGATTAGTCGCACTATCGTTCCATTTTTAAATTCATTCTGATAGTCGACCGTGAATATTTTGACGGTTGATCCATCTCTACTTCTTCGAATCCCAGGTTACGGTAGAGATTTAAAGCTATGGTCATAGTCGGGTTAGTCTCAAGGAAGATAGCGGATGCATGTTCATCCTTAGCTTTTTCAATTAGTGCGAGCGCTATCTTTCTTCCAATCTGTTTCCCGCGCAGTTGTTCTTTCACAGCCATCTTTGCAAGTTCAAACGAGCCGTCGGAGTGTTTAATGAGGGCGCCAGTTCCGACAATATCGTTATTATAATCAGCAAAAATTATAAAGCCGCCTTTTTTTAAGATCTTATTTTCGGGATCTTCGAGCATCGTTCTATCGGCATCTTCTATAGAAAAATATTTTTCTATCCAGTCGTAATTAAGATTCTTAAAGTGGTCTTTATATTCAGGGTCGAACTGGATTATCTTTACGTCTTCAAGCTGATTTTCTTTTATAGATTCATTTATGCGTGTATATATATCTTTTTT